>JBBSCX010000085.1:0-11314 GCA_038249905.1 Burkholderiales bacterium | reverse complement strand
TTCGCGGTTGCCGGTCGATATCGGCTGCAACTGTGCACAGCCTGTATGTTCGTCCAGATGCTGTATTTTCATCCAGAAACGGTCGCCATGCCTAGCACCTTGCACACACCCGGCGCGCACGTGCTGGTCATCGCCACCGGCGGCACCATCGCCGGCATCGCGGCCGACGCCACCGACAACGTCGGCTACCGTGCTGGGGCCTTGGGCGTGCAGGCCCTGGTCGATGCCGTGCCCGCGCTGGGCACAGGTGGCTTGCCGCCGCTGCGCGCCTTGCAACTGGCACAGCTGGACAGCAAGGACATGGACCATACGCTGTGGCAGGCGCTGGTGGCGACGCTCGCGGCCGAGCTGGCGCGCGACGATGTCATCGGCATCGTCATCACGCATGGCACCGACACGCTGGAAGAGACCGCCTATTTCCTGCAGCGCGTGCTGGCCCCTACCAAGCCGGTGGTGCTGACCGCCGCCATGCGCCCGGCGACGTCATTGCAGGCCGACGGGCCGCAGAACCTGCTGGACGCCGTCACGGTGGCCGCGACGGCTGCCTCGACTGGCGCGCGCGGCGTGCTGCTGGCCTTCGGTGGGCAGGTGTTTGCCGGCGACGAGATCCGCAAGCGCGACGCCTATCGCCTCGACGCCTTCGACGCCGCGCCCGGCGGGCCGCTGGCGCTGGTGGAAGAAGGCGTGGTGACGCCGCTGCGGCCCTGGCCCAACACAGCCGCGGTCGGGCCTGCGTTCGGCGCCGCACTGTGTGAGCGGCCGCTGGACCAATGGCCGCGCGTGGGCTGGATCACCAGCCATGCCGGCTTCGACGCCGCACTCGTCGACGCCGCCGTGGAGGCAGGCTTCGACGGTCTGGTGTTGGCGGGCACCGGCAACGGCAGCTTGCACACCGCGCTGCAGGCCGCCGCCCAGCGTGCGCAACAGGCCGGCGTGGCCGTGCGCCTGAGCACCCGCTGCGCCAGCGGCCGCGTGGTGGGTCCGGCGGCGGGCGCGGCCGCTGGCGTGCCCGTCAGCGCCACCCACAGCGCGGCCCAGGCACGGGTGGCGTTGTTGCTGGAACTGCTGGCGGCGCCGGTCCGCACCCGCGGTTGACCTCAGCGCGGCCGGTGGCTTCGTCGATGGCGTCGAGGATCGCGTCGAGGATCGCGTCGCCGGTCGCGTCGCCGGTACCGCAGCTTCGCCTTCAGCCGGCCGGCACCGCCCGCTCTGCCGCCCAGCGCCGCAGTTCGGCAATCGCCTCGGCGCGTGTCACCGACAGCGGCTTGGTGCGCCGCAACTCGGCCAGTACATCGCGGGCGGCGGCAGGCCGCGCTGCGGCCAGGGCCTCGTAGCGCGCCGCCACCGCGGCCGCCTGCACCTCGGCGCCGGAAAAGCCGTCGCTGGCCGTCACCAGGGCCGGCAGTTCAGCCTCGTTGAAACCCACCTGCAGCCGGCCCAGGTGGATGCGCAGCAAGGCCGCGCGGGCCTCGGCATCCGGCAGGTCGATGAAGAAGATCTCGTCGAAGCGGCCCTTGCGCACCAGTTCGGGCGGCAGGGACTGGATGTCGTTGGCGGTGGCGACCAGGAAGACGCGGCTGCGGCGCTCGGCCATCCACGTCAGCAGGGTGCCCAGCAGCCGCCGCGCCGCACCGGTGCCGTCGCCGTCGGATTGGCTGCCCGCCAGGCCCTTTTCGACCTCGTCCATCCACAGCACGCAGGGCTGCATGCTGTCGGCCACGCGCAATGCCTCGCGCAAGCGGCGTTCGCTTTCGCCCTGGTACTTGTCGTACAGCGCGCCGAAGTCCATGCGAAACAGCGGCAACTGCCAGGCCGCCGCCGTCGCCTTGGCCGCCAGGCTCTTGCCCGCCCCCTGCACCCCCAGCAGCAGCACGCCGCGCGGTGGCGGCAGGCCGCTGGCGGCACCGTCCAGCAGGGGCGTGCGGCGCAATGCCAGCCAGCGCTTCAGCGCGTGCAGGCCGGCCACCTCGTCCATCTGCGGCAGGTTCTGCTCGAACACCAGCAGTTCGGCCGCGCCGGCCTGGGCCTGCCTGGCCTGCAGCACCTGGGCCAGGTCCGCCGCGGTGATCTGCCCGTCGCCCAGCGCCAGCCGCGCCAGATGCCGCACCGCCGACTCTGGCAGGCCCACCAGGTGGCGCTGCATCGATTCGAGCGTGCGCTGGCAGCCTGTCACGTCCTTGCCGGCACGCCCGCGCTGGCGCGCGATCTCCTCGCCCAGCAGGCGGTTGACGCGGTCGGGCGTCATCGCATCCATCTCGAAGCGGCTGGCCCAGGGTTGCAGTTCGGCCGGCAGCGTCACGGCGTGCCCGGACAGCAGCAGTTGCACCTGGCTGGCCTCGGCACGCAATGCGATGTCCTTCAGCGCCCGCACCGTCAGCGGGTTCGACAGGTAGGGGTGGGTGTCAAGCATCACCACCAGGGCCGGGCCGTCCAGCCGCTCGATGGCGGCCAGCGCCTCGGGCAGTTCGCGCGTGGCCTGTGCATCGGGGTGCGCGGCCACGCCCTTGTCCACCAGCGCCAGCTTCATGCCATGCAGCCCGCGCAGGCCCTTGCTGGCCGACCAGGACCACAAAGCGCGCTGACCGCGGCGCGCCACGGCTTCGGCCAGGGCCAGCAGGCGCTGCTCTTCGTGCGTCTCGACCACCACCAGTGCGGTCAGCGTGTCGAGCAGGCGGACCAGGTCCTCGGCTTGGGTGGGCGTGGGCATGGCGGCATTGTGGGCTGACGCAAGGGCATCTGCCGGGGCCCGAGTGCGCCGCCGGGGCGGGCAAGAAGTCAGCCCCTGGGGACTGCCTCTCAGCCCCTCAGACGTTCAGCTGCGGCGGCGCCGCGCCAGCGCGCCCAGGCCCAGCAGGCCGCCGGCCATCAGCGCCCAGGTGCCGGGTTCGGGCACGGGGGTGATCTGGTAAAGCACGCTGGTGCCCAGGGTGGTGAAGTCGCCCGCGTTGTTGTCGCTGGCAATGCCCTCGTTGGACACCAGCAGGTACAGGATGCCGTTGTCCTGGAAGCTCAGCACGCCCTCGGCACGGCGGTCGGGCGTGCCCGCGCCTGACTCGGCCCAGCCCGCGAAGGTGGGCGCCATGGGGTTGGTGACGTCGTACAGCGCCACCGCGCTGCGCGTGGTGCGCTCCAGGCCGATGGCGGCGATGGTGCGGCCCGCGGCGCTGAAGATCGTCACGCCTTCGGGCTCGACGCCCTTGTCGTCGCTGCGGCCGTCGTCGTACAGGCCGGCGGCGATGGCGCGGGTTTCCAGATCGTTGCCGCTGTCCCAGACCAGGTTGCCGGCACTGTCGCGGATGGAGAAAGACCGGCCACCCATCGTCACGATCTCGGTCATGGCCGACTCGATACCCGTGCCGACCGAGCCGTTGCGCAGCACCTGCAGACGGGTGTCGATGCCGTCGTTACCGATCAACGAGGCCTTGCTCGGCAGCGAGGCAGCCAAGCCCACGTTGTTGCTGCCGAAGCGGCGGATGTCGGAGTCATCGACCGCCGCGTCGCCCTCGTTGGCCAGCACGTAATAGGTGTTGCCGCCCGCGCTGAAAGACCCAATGGCGTCGGGCATGTACAAGCCCTTGAGCGGCAGGCTGCGGGGGTTGATCAACTGGCCGTTGCTGGGGCTGTCCTGGTCTGACGGGTCGATGTGGTTGCCGGGCAGACTGAAGTCCTTGGTTCCCAGCGACTGGATGCCGGTGATCTGGTTGGTCGTCAGGTCGATCAAGGCCACGGCATTGGCCTCCTGCAGCGTCACCATGGCCTGCATGCCGTTCGGGGCCACGGCGATGTACTCGGGCTCGAGCGCGATCGACGTGCTCAGGCTGACGGGCAGGGTGCCCGAGGGGCTGCCAGCGGGCACGGGAAGGAAGCCGATGCGCACGCCGCTTGCGCGCAAGGCCGATTCCTGTCCGTCCCAGGCCGTGAAGCCGAGCGTGGTGACCACAGACGAACTGGGCGCCGCGCTGTTGAAGTTGATGATGCTGATGCTGCCGGCCGCGTCGATGATGCCGCCGGCCTGGCGTTCACCCTCGTTGGCCACCAGCAACTTCGTGCCGTTGGCGGTCCAGGTCACCATGTCGGGCACGGAGCCCACGGCGACGCCGCCCAGCAGGGACGCTGCGCCGCCACCACCGGCAAGGCCCGCGGTGTTGAAGAACTGCACCGAGCCCGGCAGGCCCTTGTCGACGCTGTTGGCGAAGGACACCGCCGCCACGCCGGCGCTGATGGCGAGGCTGTTGATCTCGCCGTAGGCCGTGGTGTTGAAGCTGTGCAGCACACTGCCGGAAAGGCTCAGCACCTCGATGCCCAGGCCGCCGGCGACGAACATATTGCGCGACAGCGGGTCCCAGGCCGCGATCTCGGCCGAGTAGTCAGGCGCAAGGGTGGCCGGGTTGCCGTTCACACCGGCGATGCCGGTGCTGGGTGTGGACCACAGCTTGGTGATGCTCTGGATCGGGTTGGCGGCGGCCGGCAGGCTGGTGAGGGCCAGCAATGCGACGGCGCTGGCGAGGGCGGACAGGCGAAGATTCATGATGGGGCGGCTGGCCTTGCGGTTGGAGGTTTGTGACAAACCCCACGACCGTAGGCAAGCGCCATGACAGCGCCGTGACAGGCGGGGTCCATCGCATGACCCACCCCTGCATCTGCGGGGTGTCGTCAGCCCGCGGTACTCATCGCCTCGAGCTCGGACTGCAGCGCCAGCCAGCGCTCTTCCAGCACCGCCACCTCGGCCACGGCGTGGTTCAGGCGCCGTCCGAGATCGGCCATGTCGGCGCCCGGGCGTTTGCCGGCGGCGAGCATCGCTTCCAGTTCGGCACGTTCGGCCGCCAGCTTCGGCAGCCTGGCGTCGATTTGCGCCAGCTCCTGCCGCATCGGCCGGGTGCGGTTGGCCAGCAGCGAACGCGCCTGCGCCGACTGCTTGCGGTCGTCGCGTGCCGGCTAGCTTGTGGGCTTGGGTTCGGGTTCGGGTGCGGGTGCGTGTGCGTGTGCGTGTGCGCGTGCGCGTGCGGAAGCTGCCGCCTTGCCGGCACCCGCTTTGCCCGTTGATGAAGGTGCCGATGAAGGCGCCGATGAAGGCACCGTCGCCTTGGCCGCCACCGGTGCCGGCGCTGGCGCCATGCCACCGGGCAGGGGCGGCGGCTCGGTGCCCTTGGCGTTGGCGCGCGCCACCTCCAGCAGCCACTTCTGGTAGTCGTCCAGGTCGCCGTCGAAGGGCATCACGCCGCCGCGCGCGACAAGCCAGAACTCGTCGCAGACCTCCCGCAGCAGCGCACGGTCGTGGCTGACCAGCATCACCGTGCCCTCGAACTCGTTCAGCGCCATCGACAGCGCCTCGCGCGTCGTCAGGTCCAGGTGGTTGGTGGGCTCGTCCATCAGCAGCAGGTTGGGCCGCTGCCACACCAGCATGGCCAGCACCAGGCGCGCTTTCTCGCCGCCGCTCAGGCTGCCCACCGCCTGCTGCACCATGTCGCCGCTGAACTTGAAGCGGCCCAAAAAGTCGCGCAGTTCCTGTTCTCGCGCCGCGGGGCCGACGTCGCGCGCCAGCCGCACCATGTGCATCAGCGGGCCGTCGTCCAGGCTCAGCACGTCCACTTCCTGCTGCGCGAAGTAGCCGATCACCAGGCCCTTGCCCTCGGTCATGGTGCCGCCCAGCGCCGGCAGGGCGTGCGCGATGGTCTTCACCAGCGTGCTCTTGCCCTGGCCGTTTGCGCCCAGGATGCCGATGCGCTGACCGGCCAGCACGCTGCGGCTGACCTTGTGCACGATGGCGGTGTCGCCGTAGCCGCAGCTCAGCCCGTCCAGCGCCAGCATCGGGTTGGGCAGGCTCTGCGGCTCGCGGAACTCGAAGCTGAAGTCGCTGGCCGTCAATACCGGCGCCAGCAGTTCCATGCGTGCCAGGGCCTTGACGCGGCTTTGCGCCTGCTTGGCCTTGCTCGCCTTGGCCTTGAAGCGGTCGATGAACTTCTGCAGGTGCGCCATGCGTTCCTGCTGCTTGCCGTAGGCCGCGCTGGCCTGGCTCATGCGCTCGGCGCGCATGGCCTCGAAGGCCGTGTAGTTGCCGGTGTAGCGCGTCAGCTGCGCCTCGTCCAGGTGCACCGTCACGCGGGTGATGGCGTCGAGAAATTCGCGGTCGTGGCTGATGATCACCAGCAGCCCGTCGTAGCGCTTCAGCCAGGCCTCCAGCCACACCAGCGCGTCCAGGTCCAGGTGGTTGGTGGGCTCGTCCAGCAGCATCAATTCGGCCGGGCACATCAGCGCGCGCGCCAGTTGCAGCCGCATGCGCCAGCCGCCGCTGAAGCTGTTGACGGGCGCGTCCAGTTCATGCGTCTTGAAGCCCAGGCCCAGCAGCAGGGCCTGGGCGCGGGCGCGGGCGTCGAAGGCACCGGCCTCGTCCAGCGCCATATGCGCGTGCGCCATGGCTTCGCCATCGTGGGCGGCTTCTGCCGCGGCCAGTTCGGCCTGCGCGGCCATCAACGGCAGGTCGCCCTGCAATACGAAGTCGGTGGCGCCGTCCTCGGTCTCGGGCATGTCCTGTGCGACCTCGCCCAGGCGCCAGCGCGGCGGCACCTCAACGTCGCCGCCGTCGGCCTGCAGCCGCCCGGCCAGCAGTGAAAACAGGCTCGACTTGCCGGCGCCGTTGCGACCGATCAGGCCCACTTTTTCGCTGGCTTGCAAGACGACGCTGGCCTTGTTCAGCACGACCTTGGTGCCGCGGCGCAGGGTGATATTTCTCAGGGTGATCATCTTTGGGAAGGTCGGGGGTTCAGGGCCTCGGCCTCGATCAGCAATACCTGCTCGTCGCCGGCAGTGGTGGGCAGGCCGACCAGGGGCAGGCGGGGGAAGGCGCGCATGAAGTGTTCGGCCTCGTGGCCGATCTCCAGCACCAGCAGGGCGTGGTCGTTCATGTGCGCGCGCACGTTGGCCAGCAAGCCGCGCACGAAGGCCATGCCATCGCCGCGGCCGTCGGCATTGCCGTCCAGCGCCAGCGCCGGTTCGGCGCGGAACTCGGGCGGCAAGGCGGCCAGGCTGGCGGCATTGACATAGGGCGGGTTGCACAGGATGAGGTCGAAGCGTTCCCCGGTCTGCAGCGCGGCCAGGCCGTCGCCGGCACGCAATGTGATGCGCTCAGTCAGGCCATGGCGCTGCACGTTGCGCGCCGCCACCTCCAGCGCGCCGGCGCTCAGGTCGGTGCCCAGCACCGTCACCTCGGGCCAGGCCAGCGCCGCCAGCACGGCCAGGCTGCCATTGCCGGTGCACAGGTCCAGCACGCGGCGCGTGTGCTGGTTCAGCCAGGCGTCCAGCGTGCCGTCGCCGATGGGCTCGGCGATCAGCGAGCGCGGCACGATCACGCGCTCGTCGACGAAGAAGGGCACGCCCTGCAGCCAGGCCTCGCCCGTCAGGTAGGCGGCGGGGCGGCGGGTGTGGATGCGGGCTTCGATCAGGGCATCGACGGCGGCCTGCTCGGCCGGGGTCAGTTCACGCTGGGCGTCAGCGGCTGCGGCGTCGAGGTCGCTGTCCAGCGGCAGGCCCAGTTGCCACAACACCAGCCACGCGGCTTCGTCGAAGGCGTTGGTGGTGCCCTGGCCGTAGGCACAGCCGGCGGCATCCAGGCGTGCGGCGGCGGCGGCGATGGCGTCCAGCAGCGTCATGGATGCTCCTTCAGCGCAGCAAGGCCGCCAGCGTGCGCGCATAGACGCGCCGCAGCGGCTCAAGCGCCGCCACATCGACCCACTCGTCCACCTGGTGGATGCTGGCGTTGACGACGCCGAACTCCACCACCTGCGGGCAGATGGCCGCGATGAAGCGGCCGTCGGACGTGCCGCCGGTGGTGGACATCACCGGACGCAGGCCGCATTCGGCCGCAATCGCGCCGCCGAGTGCCGCGCTCAATGTGCCGGGTGCCGTCAGGAAGGGCTGGCCGCCCAGCGTCCAGGCGATGTCGAAGTCGACGCCATGGCGCTTCAGCACGGCCTCGACCCGCGCGCGCAGTTCGGCGTCGGTGCTTTCGGTGCTGAAGCGAAAGTTGAAGTCCACCACCGCCTCGCCCGGGATGACGTTGCCGGCGCCAGTGCCCGAGTTGAAGTTGCTGACCTGGAAGCTGGTGGGCGGAAAGTGCGCATTGCCAGTGTCCCAGTGCGCGGCCACCAGTTCGGCCAACGCCGGGGCCAGGTCGTGGATGGGGTTGCGCGCCAGTTGCGGGTAGGCGATGTGCCCTTGCACCCCGCGCACGCACAACCGCCCCGACAACGTGCCGCGGCGGCCGTTCTTGATCATGTCGCCCAGCGTGTCGACGGAAGTCGGCTCGCCGACGATGCAGGCGTCCAGGCGCTCGCCGCGCGCGCGCAGCACCTCCACCGCATGGCGCGTGCCGTGCAGGGCCGGGCCTTCTTCGTCGCTGGTCAGCAGCAAGGCGACACGCCCGGCGTGGCCGGACGCCGCCGTGTCGATCGCCGCCAGCGTCATCGCCGCCACCGCGGCCTTCATGTCGGCGGCGCCGCGGCCGTACAGACGCATGGTGCTGTTGCTTGCGGTTGCGGTTGCGGTTGCGGCCGGGTTTGCGGCTGCGGCGCGGTAGCTGGGAACGAAGGGGTCGCTGGTCCAGCGCTGCAAGGGACCGGTGGGCACGACGTCGGTGTGGCCGGCCAGCACCACCGTCGGCCCCGGGCGCCCGCTGTCGTGAACGGCCCAGAGGTTGGCCACCCGCGCCTCGGGCGGGCCGGCGTCCAGGCGCTCGCAGGCAAAACCTGCGGCCGCCAGACGTGCGGCAATCAGGTCCAGGCAGCCGGCATCGTCGGGCGTGACCGAACGCCGCGCGATCAGCGCTTCGGCCAGCGGCAGAACGGCCGCGCTCAATGAAGCGTTCACGGGCGTCCTATCTGCGGTGCCAACTGCGGTGCCAACTGCGCCGCCAACTACGGTGCCAACTGCAGCGCAAACTGCAGCGCCAACTGGCGAACTCACTCCCGCGGTCACCGCTGCACGGCCCAGGGCGGCGGTGCGGGCGCGCCCAGGCGGTGCTCGTCGGGACGCACTTCGATCGTGATGTCGGTGAAGCTGGCGGCCTCGGGCTCGTCCTTCTTCGGCGTCACGCGCGACACCGGCGCATGCTCGTTCTGCAGTCGCCACAGCAGGTTGGTGGGCGAGTCGGCATGCGACAGGCCCTCGTCACGCGAAATGATGCCTTCGTTGATCAGACGGCCGAGGTCCATCTCGAAGGTCTGCGAGCCCTCGGCCATCGACTTTTCCACCGCCTCCTTCACGCCCGAAAGGTCGCCCTTCTCGATCAGCTCGCTGATCAGCTTGGTGTTCAGCAATACCTCCACCGCCGGCACACGCCCGCCGCTGTTGGCGCGCAGCAGGCGCTGGCTGACGACGGCGCGCAGGCCGCTGGCCAGGTCGGACAGCAGCGTGGGCCGCGCCTCCGGGCTGTAGAACGACAGGATGCGGCCCAGCGCGTGGTAGCTGTTGTTGGCGTGCAGGGTGGCCAGCACCAGGTGGCCCGACAGCGCGTAGCTGATGGCCGCCGTCATCGTCTCGCGGTCGCGGATCTCGCCGATCAGGATGCAGTCCGGCGCCTGGCGCAGGGCGTTCTTCAGCGCCGTCTGCAGGCTCTGCGTGTCGCGGCCGACCTCGCGCTGGTTGACGATGCTCTTCTTGTTCGTGAACAGGAACTCGATCGGGTCCTCGATCGTCAGGATGTGGCCCGTCATCTGCGCGTTGCGCCACTCGATCATCGACGCCAATGTCGTGCTCTTGCCGGTGCCGGTGGCGCCGACCATCAGCACCAGACCGCGCTTTTCGGACACCAGCTGCTGCAGCAGCGCCGGCACCCCCAGGCTGTCCAGCGGCGGGATCTGGAACGGGATGCAGCGGAACACGGCCGCGATCGAGCCCCGTTGCTTGAAGGCCGACAGCCGGAAGCTGCCGACGCGCGGGATGCCGATGCCGACGTTCAACTCGCCGGTCTCGTCCAGTTCTTCAAGCTGCTGCGGCGTCAGCATCTCGGCCAGCAGTTGGCGCGTCTGCGTCGGCGTCAGCAACTGGTCGGACAGCTGCAGGATCTGGCCGTGGATCTTGATCAGGATCGGCGTGTTGGCCGACATGTAGACGTCGGACGCGTTCTTCTCCGACATCAGGCGCAGCACGCGCTCGAGATTGTTCGACATGTCGGTTTGTTCCGCGTTCGGCTGGCGGCCGGGTCAGGCGCGCAGCAATTCGTTGATGCTGGTCTTGGCCCGCGTCTGCGCGTCGACCTTCTTCACGATCACCGCGCAATACAGGCTGTGCGTGCCGTCGGCGCTGGGCAGATTGCCCGAAACCACCACGCTGCCGGCAGGAACGCGGCCATAGCTCACGGTGCCCGTGGCCCGCTCGTAAATCTTCGTGCTCTGGCCGATGTAGACACCCATGCTGATGACGCTGTTTTCTTCGACGATGACGCCTTCCACCACCTCGCTGCGCGCGCCGATGAAGCAGTTGTCTTCGATGATGGTCGGGTTGGCCTGCAGCGGTTCCAGCACACCGCCGATGCCCACGCCACCCGACAAGTGCACGTTCTTGCCGATCTGCGCGCAGCTGCCCACGGTGGCCCAGGTGTCGACCATGGTGCCTTCGTCCACATACGCGCCGATGTTCACGTAGCTGGGCATCAGCACCACGTTCTTGCCGATGAAGCTGCCGCGCCGGGCCACGGCGGGCGGTACCACGCGCACGCCGCTGGCGCGCATGTGCTCTTCATCCAGCTCGGAGAATTTCGTCTTTACCTTGTCGAAGAAGCCGAGGTCGCCGGCGCGCATGATGCGGTTGTCGTTGAGCCGAAAGCTCAGCAGCACGGCCTTCTTGGCCCACTGGTTGACATGCCAGTCGCCCACGCCGCGGCGTTCTGCCACGCGCAGGCGGCCGGAATTGAGCTCGCGGATGGTCTGCTCAACGGCTTCACGCACTTCAGGCGCGTTGATGGCATTGATCTCGGCGCGGCTGTCCCAGGCCATGTCGATCACGGGTTGCAGCGGGTTGGTGCTCATGCGGTGCTTTCGGTGGATGTTTTTGTATACGCAACGATGCGCTGGGCGGCCTCCAGGCATTCGGCCAGTGGGGCGACCAGGGCCAGCCGCACGCGGCCTACCCCCGGATTCTCTGGGTTCCCTGGGTTCCCAGGGTTCGCAGGATGGATGCCCTGACTTTCGCGCGCCAGCAAGCTGCCAGGCAGGACGTTCACATTGTATTGAGCCAGCAGGCCGCGGGCCCAGGCGATGTCGTCGCGCACGCCTTCGGCCTGCGGCACTTGCGCCCACAGATAGAAAGCCGCATCGGGCAG
>JBBSCX010000084.1:0-11342 GCA_038249905.1 Burkholderiales bacterium | reverse complement strand
GCCGCCCAGGCTTTGCCACAGGCGCGCGAAGCCGTCGAAGATGTTCTCTGTGTTCATGCCGGGGTCTCGGTCAGGTGATGGATGAACTGGTCATGCCACCAGTGCACGTCGTGTTCGCGGATGCCGGCCAGCAGCCGCGCATGTCGCACCTGGCGTTCTTCCAGCGGCATGTGCAAGGCCCGCTGCGTGGCCTCGGCCACGGCCTGGGTGTCGTAGGGGTTCACGAGCAGGGCGTCGTGCATCTGCTCGGCGGCCCCGGCAAAGCGCGACAGCACCAGCACGCCCGGGTCGGCCGGGTCCTGCGACGCCACGAACTCCTTGGCCACCAGGTTCATGCCGTCGCGCAGCGGCGTCACCAGGGCCACGCTGGCGGCGCGGTACAGCCCCGGCAGGCGCTTGCGCGCGACGGCCCGGTGCAGGTAGCGCAACGGCACCCAGTCGATCTCGCCGTACTCGCCGTTGATGGCGCCGCTCAGGCCCTCCAATTCGACCCGCAGGTCGGCGTAGGCCGAGACGCTCTCGCGCGAAGGTGCGGCCACCTGCACCAGCACCACCTGCCCGCGGTTCTCGGGGTAGTCCTGCAGCAGTCTCTGAAAGGCGCGCAGCCGCTGCGGCAGGCCCTTGCTGTAGTCCAGCCGGTCCACGCCCACCAGCAGTTGGCGATGCGGGTGCTGCGTGCGCAGCGTCTGCAACATCTCCTGGGCCTCGCGGCCTTCGCCCAGGCGCTGGAATTCGTCGACGTCGATGCCGATGGGCACGGCGCGTGCGCGCACGCTGCGGCCGTAGGCCTCGAAGACGTCGTTGTCGCGCTGCTCGGCACGGGCCTCGTTGTGCACATAGCGCGCGAAGTGAGCCACATCGGTATCGCTCTGAAAACCCAGCAGGTCGTAGGCGAAGAGCGACCGGATGAGCCAGTCGGCCTGCGGTATCGCGGCCATGATCAGCGGCGGCGGCAGGGGGATGTGCAGGAAGAAGCCCATGCGCTGGTGGCAGCCGATGGCGCGCAGTTCGGCCGCCAGCGGGATCAGGTGGTAGTCATGAATCCACACCAGGTCGTCGGGCTTCAGCAGCGGCGCCAGGCGCTGCGCGAACAGGCGGTTGACGCGGCGGTAGCCTTCGAGGTCGCCGCGGTCCAGCGCGGCCAGGTCCAGCCGGTTGTGGAACACGGGCCACAGCACGCTGTTGGCGTAGCCCAGGTAGTAGGCGTCGTGGTCGGCCTGGCTCAAGTCCACCGTGGCCAGTGACACGGCACCGGCCCGTGTCACGCGCGGTGTGGCCTCGGTGCTTTCGCCGGCGGCGGCGACCTGGCCGCTCCAGCCGAACCACAGGCCGCCCGAAGCGGCCAGCGCGTCGGCCAGGCCCACCGCCAGCCCACCGGCGGCGGACTTGCGTGGGTCGGCCACGCGGTTGGAGACGACAACCAGCCGCGCCATCAGATCACGCTGCCCCAGGGGGCCGACGGGCTCGGGCGCGCCGCAGCGCGGATCTTGTGGCTGGCGGTCGTCACCGGCAGATCTCCTGCGGCCGCGTGGTGGCCATCGCGTCCAGGGCCTGTTGCAGCCACAGCTGCAAGGCGGCCGGGTCGGCCAACCGGTAGGGGGCCAGGGTCTCACCTTCGCCCACCTTCACGGCCAAGCCGCCCAGGCTGAGCACGGTCTCGAACGCGACCTCGTCGGTGACGTCGTCGCCGACATAGATGGGACGGCGCGAACGGAACGGCTGCTCGTCGAGAAAGGCGCGCACGGCATGACCCTTGCTGGCGCGGCGGGGCTTGAGTTCGACCACCTTCTTGCCGCACATCAGGGCCAGCCCGTCGACCCGCCGCATGGCCTCGGTCATGGCGGCCACGCAGGCGGCTTCCAGGTCGTCGGCCTGGCGGTAGTGCAGGGCCAGTGCACCGGGTTTGACTTCCAGCCGCAGGGCCGGGTGCTGACGCACCAGCGCTTCGGCCACCTCGCGCGCCGGTGTCAGGTCGGGCGTCGCGATGCGGCGCAACAAGCCGTCGGGGCCGCGCCGCTCGGCACCGTGCACGCCCGCCACGGGCAGTCGCAGGGGTTGCAACCAGTGGTCGATCTCGGCCACGGGGCGGCCGCTGACCACCGCCAGGGCGCCACCCAGGGCCTGCGCCATCCGCGTCAGCCGCGGCACCACATCCGGCGCCACTTGAACGGCGTCGGGATGCTCGGCGATGTCGGTGAGGGTGCCGTCGAAATCGAGGAACAGCGCGCCCCCGCAATCAGGCAGCGGTGGGAGTTGCATCCGTCGACCTTAACCCGGCGCGGCGTTGCGGTGCGGCCGGAACGCCAAAGCCGCAGCGACGGGGTGCGGTATACCCGAAGCACCGAGCCGACGCCGTGCCCCGGGCTCCCCCGCGACCTGGGGGTTGCCACGCGTGAGGCAGCCGATCAACGATCGGGCTGGCGTGCAGCGCCAGGCTGTACCGCGAAAAGTGCTCCAGTCGCAACCAATGTCCATAGAAGACGCATGCAAGACGCTGTCGCAGCGGCTGCATGCATCGGGCGGCTGGCGCGACAGAAGCACTTGACCCGATGGATCTCAGCGCCGAGAAATACGGCGTCCTGTTCGACAACCTGCAGGGGGGTGAAATGAACCAATGGAAATGGGCCGGTTTGCTGGCCGTGATCGTGGCGGCGTCGTCACAGGCCGCCACCACGGCCCGCACGCAGTTGTGCTGGGGCACGGACGGCATCGAAGCCACAGCCTTCGACAACTGCGCATTCACCTTCGAGACCAACGGCAGCACCGCGTCCACGGTCGAGCGCACCACCCCCAACCCCGACGGGGTGTCGCCCGACCAGGTGTTTGTCGGCACGGGGACGGCCACTGCGACGCCGGACACCTGGCGTGTGGCGATGTCGCTGGACGTGTCGGACTACCGGCGCGACATGTATATCTGGACCGAGTCCCCGACACTGGAGAGGTCCGCCCCCACCACTGCGGCCATCACCGCCGACTCCACCGATTCCGTGACCATCAGCGGCGGCACCGGGGTGTATTCGTTGAAATACATCTTTTCGCTCGATGGCTTGCGGGCATCGAGCGACCCCAACCTGATTTCGGCCACGTTCTGCAGCAGTCTTTCCATTCCCACGGGGACGGGCAGCGTCACTGGCCTTTGCCGCAGCTTCGGCCAGGACGTGCCCGGGTCGTTCACGCTGAGCTATGACGACCTGCCCTTCGGCGGCCCGATCGAGCCCACCGTGTCGATCTCGGTCTTCGGCTTCATCGAAGCGATCACCGCCAGCGAGGCCGGAGAGATCGGCGCGCAGACGTTTTCTGCCAGCGCGAGCGCGCAGTTCGGCAGTACGGTGCGCCTGACGTCGCTGCTGGTGACCGATGCCAGCGGCGTGCCGATTGCCGGGCTCCAGGTCAGCAGCCAGAGCGGCTTCGACTACCCGGTCGATCCGCGCAATCTGGCTCCGGTGCCGGAACCCTCCACGCTGCTGCTGATGGCCTGCGGGCTCGGCTTGTTCGGCCTGCGCTGGGTGCGCGCGCGCGCGCTGCGCTGAAAGGCGCCGGTCTGGCGCTCTGCGCCAGGCCCGATGCCGCGTCCGCGGTGACTCCCGACCCCGCGGGATCTGTCAAGGCAGATGGGAGAACAGGCGCACCACGCGCCGGGCCAGCGGACTGAAGAGCTTGGGTTTGTAGAGTTCACCGGCCGCCGACTTGCTGGCCTCGCCGAAGGTGGGGTACGGCGCAATCATGCTCGCGATGGCCTTCAATTTCAGGCCCGAGCGGATGGCCAGGCTCCACAGGTGGGCCATTTCGCCGGCATGTGCGGCCAGGATCGAGACCCCCAGCACCTGTCCGTTCTTGCGCGCCCAGACCTTGACGCTGCCCAGGGTCGCGAGTTCGGTCTGCGCGCGGTCATTGGCCTTGATCTCGAAGCGCAGCAGTTGCACCTCGTCGCCGTGCAATTTGCGCGCGTCGGCCTCAGAAAGGCCCACATGCGCCAGCTCCGGGTCGCAATAAGTGACCCAAGGCAGTGAGCTGTAGTCGGTCTTGGCATAGGGCAGCAGCAAGGCGTTCTGCACCGCGATGCCGGCGTGGTAGGCGGCGATGTGGGTGAAGTGCGGCGCCTGGGCGACCACGTCGCCGATGGCGTAGACGCCGTGGACGTGGGTGCGCAGTTTGGCGTCGACGACGATGCCGCCCTTGTCGACGCTCACGCCGGCCCGGTCCAGACCCAGCGCATCGACGCGCGGGCTGCGACCCGTGGCCACCAGCAGGTGCGAGCCTTCGATCTCCGACATCTGCCCGCCTTCGTCCAGGCTCAGCACGATGCCGCGCGGCCCCTGCCTCACTGCCGTCACACCGGTCTGCTGCCGCACCGCGACGCCCTCGGCGCCAAGCCGCTGCAGCAGCAGCGTGGCGTGCTCTTCGTCGTCCTTCGACAGGCAGCGGCTGCGCTCGATCACCGTCACCTTCGCGCCCAGGCGGCGGTGCGCCTGTGCCATCTCGATGCCGATCGGCCCGCCGCCGAGGATCAGCAGGTGTTCGGGCAAGGTGGCGTTGTCGAACAGGGTCTCGTTGGTGAAATGGGGCACGCTCGCCAGCCCGTCGATCTTCGGCAGCGCCGGTCTCGACCCGGTGGCAATGATCACCCGCCTTGCGCTGATGCGTTGTTCACCGGCCTCGCACGAGACGAGCAATTCGCGCGGCCCGGTAAAGCGCGCATCGCCGCGCATCACGGTGGCGCCGAGGCCCTCGAAACGTTCGACCGAATCGTGCGGCGCGATCGCCGCGATGACCCCCTGCACATGCGCGTGCACCGCCGCGAAGTCGACCTGCGGCTCGACCGCGGTGATGCCGAAGGGCGTGGCACTTCGCATCGCATGCGCCACCTTTGCCGCGGCGATCAGCGCCTTCGAAGGCACGCAGCCCATGTTCAGGCATTCGCCGCCCATCTTGGCGCGTTCGACCAGCAGCACTTTCACGCCCAGCTGCGCGGCGAAGGCAGTGGCTGAGAGGCCCGCCGAACCGGCCCCGATCACACACAGGTCGACGTGCAACGGTTTCATCCAACGGGCCCTCCTGCTTCAGGCCTCTTGCGCCCCGGCGCCGCCTTCATTGCCACCCTGCTTGCCATCCTCTTCGCCAACCCCATGCTCCTTCAATTTGGCCTTGGCCGTCTTCGTCACGAACACCGCCGCCACCACCGTGGCGACCAGTCCAATGGCGAGAAAGCTCCACTCCAGCGTGCTTGCGCCCTCGCCCGAGGCTGCTTTGCCGGCCGCGCCCACGTACACGTTGAGCAGCGTGCCGGGCATGATGCCGAAAAAGGTCGCTGCTACATAGTCGCGCAGCTTGAGGTCGGTGATGCCGTAGAAGTAGTTCGTCAGGTTGAACGGCAGCACCGGGCTCAGCCGCAATAGCACCACCACCTTCCAGCCGCCTTCGCTGACGGCCGACTGGATGGCCTTGAATTCCGGCCGGCTCTGCATCATCGACTCGACCGTGCTGCGCGCCAGGTAGCGCGCGATTAAAAAGGCCAGGGTGGCGCCGATAGTGGCCGAGACCATTACCAGCGGGAATCCGATGCCCAGGCCGAAGGCCAGTCCGGCAGCGAACGTCAGCACCGAACCCGGCACCAGCAGCACCGTGCCGACGACGTAGACCCCCGCGAAGAGCATCCAACCCCACGGCCCCAGGTCCTTGATCCAGGTCTGAAACGCCTCGGACCAGGCCTCGATCGGCAGCAGGAACCACCCCGCCACCAACGCTGCAATGACGACGGCGCCCAGTGCCCACTGCCATGGCGAGATCGATACTGCCTTAAAACCGCTCATCGTTGTCCATTGGTCTTCAGGCGGCCAGCATGCTGCAGCTCAGGTCACGGCGTTGCCCTGCAGCCGCCCCGAATCTGCTGCAAAGTTGAAGCGGCAGGCGAAGGGCTTCGAGCCTATCTGGTCGCAGGCTGGACCAAAGTGCGCCGTCGCACGGACGCGACCCCTGCCGTGGCGCAGGCTTTCGGCTTGCACGTCCCCGGGCGAAGTCCGGGGCGCCTCATGACAGCGGAGACTTCCAATGACAGCGCCTACACATCCTTCCCGCCAGGCACTGTGGAACGACATCAAGGACTGCAAGTTCGCGATGTTCACCACCCGGCACGCCAATGGTCATCTGCATTCGCGGCCGATGACGATGCAGAACACGACGCTCGATGCCGACGACAGCCTCTGGTTCTTCATGTCCAGAAAGAGCGACCCCGTTGCCGAACTCTCCGCCGATCCCTCGGTCAACGTGGCCTACTCGCCCCCAGGCGATGCCGCCTGGATCTCGGTCACCGGCACGGCGCTGGTCGTCGAGGGTGACGCCAAGGCGAAGTCCTTGTGGAGCCGCTCAGACGACGCATGGTTTCCTGGCGGCCCGACCGATTCCGACCTTGCCGTCGTCCAGGTGCGCATCGTCCATGTCAGCGAATGGGCGGCCGGCGCCGATCCCGGCTCCCGGCCAGCGCTGCGCAGCGAGGACGTCGGCTTTCGTCCGCCCGATCACCTGCCGGGCGAGGCCACGCCGGTGAGCGAGAACGTGGCCTTGCTGTTCGAACGGTCCTGAGCCGCTGACGCCGCGCCGGTCGCCCCCTGTGCTGGTCCGGGCACATCGAAGGGCCGCGTCTGCAGTCCGCGCGGACCGGCGCCGATCCCCGCGCCTCGCGGCTGATCCGCGCGAGAAGGCCGAGGCCGAGACCGAGGCCGAGGTCGAGGTCGAGGACGAGGTCGAGGTCGAGGAGAGGCCTGGCGTTTCCCGCTGGCCTGCGACATGAGGCTCAAGCCGATGCGCGAATTCGGCCTCCACATCTCTGATCCGCGGTCGCCACCAGAGACCGATCGGCCTTTCGCAGAACCTGCGATCTTCGTGATCAATCCCGACGGCAAGGTGCAGGTCGTCGACATCTCGATTGCGCCGTTCTCGCGGCCGGACCTGGCGTCACTGCCGTCGGGGTTGAAGTTCATCCAGGAAAAGCATTACCCGGTGCGGCGCACCAAGGCCTGAGGTCTGGACGCGCCCGGGAAATTACATCTCCTTGAACTGCGCCAGGAAGCTGCGGCTGACCGGCAGGCATTCGCTGCGGTGCTTCAGTTCGATGTCGGCCGTTTCGTTGTCGGTCCGGATGACGCGGCGAATGGCGCGCAGGTTGACGACGACCGAACGGTGAACCTGGGTGAATTGCGTCGGATCCAATTGCGCCAGCAATTCCTTCAGCGGCATGCGGATCAGTGCCTCGGCCGGTTTTGCGTCGTCGCCGCGATAGGCTACCAGCGTGTACTTGGTGTCGCTGCGCAGGTATTCGATGTCCTCGACCGGGATCATGCGCAGCGAGGCGCCCGTCGACGCGCGCACCCAGCGCAGATGCCCTGTTTCGGGCGGCTTCAAACGCGCCGCGAGCTGCTGCAGCAGCGCTTCGGTATGCACGGCAGGCTTCGCCCCTGCCAGCCGGTCCTGCAGGCGTGCCACCGTGTCCTGCATGCGTTCGGGCGTGACGGGCTTGACCAGGTAATCCAGCACGCCGTGTTCGAAGGCCTGCAGCGCGTATTGGTCGAAGGCGGTGACGAAAACGAGATGGGCGCGCTTGCCGATCTGGCGCGCGGCGTCGATGCCGCTGAGCCCGGGCATCTGCACGTCCAGGAAACAGATGTCGGGCCGGTGCGTTTCGAACAGGTCGACCGCCTCGCGGCCGTTGCGCGCCTGGGCCACCACGCGCAGCGCCGGCCAGGCGCCGGCCAGCCGCGACTGGAGCGAATCGCGCAGCAGGGGTTCGTCGTCGGCGATCAGGGCTGTGGGGCTCATGGGGCTCATGGGGCTCGTTGGGCTTGCCAGGCTCGTCAGGTTCGTCAGGCTCGTCAGGCTCAGTCTGCGGCTGGAAAGTCGATCTCGACGCTGACGCCGTGCGGGTGCACTTCACGCAGCACCAGTGTCGCGTCGCCGCCGTGCAGCAGGTTCAGTCGTTCGCGCAGTGCGGCCAGGCCCGTGCCCAGGCCGCCGTTGCCGGCCTGCAGGCCGACGCCGGTGTCGGTCACGCGCAACCGGCAGCGGCCGGCCTCGTGGTCGGCGCGGATGTGAATGCGGCCGCCCTCCTCGCTCGGGTCGATGCCGTGGCGCACCGCGTTTTCGACCAGGGTCAGCAGGGTCATCGGCGGGCAGTGCAGCGGCAGCGCGGCGGGGTCGATGTCCAGCGTGAACTGCAGCCGGTCGGGCATGCGCATCTGCATCAGGTCGAGGTAGGCGCGCACCCGATCTACCTCCTGCCCGAGCGTGGCGGCCTCGTCGTCCAGCCGCGGCACGGCCGCGCGCAGGTAGGCGGCCAGGCTCTGCAGCAACTGCGCCGCGCGGGGCGATCCGGCTTCGACCAGGGCCTGCACATTGGCCAGCGTGTTGAACAGAAAGTGCGGCTGCACTTGCGCGCTGAGCAGACGCATGCGCGCGTCCAGTGCCTGGCGCGCGAGTTCGCTGCGTTCCAGCTCGAAGGCCAGTGCCTGTTCTCGCGCCCAGGCCTCGCGCTGGCGCACCAGGGCCGTCAGTGCCATCCACGGCGCCAGGATCGTGCTGATGAAGGTGAAGACGAAGAAGCCTTCCAGACGGTCCGCTTCCTTCCAGAACGGCAGCGCGCCGGCCTCGGTGCGCAGCGTGTAGGCCGTGAAGACCAGCACCGGCGCAGCCAGCCCCACGGCCGCCACCTGCAGCGCCCAGCGCGCCAGCCAGCCGGGCAGCCGGCGCGGCCATTGCTCGAACACGCCGAACACCAGCAGCAGCCCCAGACCGATGCCGAACACCTGCAGCCACAGGCTCGGCAGCGGCGGCTGCCAGGTGAAGCTGAACGGTGTGGAGACGATGGCACAGGCGATGGCCGTCGTGCGCAGCCGCGGCCAGGTCAGCAGGGCACCAAGGCCGTGGGCCTTTGCCGGGGTCGGGGTCATCGGGTTCACGATAGCCGAGTGCTGGGGGCGGGCAGTGGCCCGTGGTCAGTGGTCAGTGGCCAGTGGGCAGTGGCCAGTGGCCACCGGCGATTCAGCGCCAACGCTCGCCCGGCTGCCGCACGTAACGTTGCCAGACATGTCGCCACGGCAGCACCAGCGCCACCAGCACCACGCCGACCACGCACTCGACCGCGTTCGACTCCAGCGTCGGCGTCATCCGCCCCGCGCGCCACAGCGGCCATCCGATGGCCGCCAGCCAGATCAGCTTCCAGACCGCCTCGAACACCAGCACCGGCAGCATCTGCAACGGATAGCGCAGGCCCACCGTGCAAAGGCATGCCACGCCGGCCAGCAGGGATGCGGTCGCGCCTTGGCGCACTGCCCAGTCGGGTTCGGGCTGCAGCAGGTCGGGGCCGAAGGTCAGCGCCAGGCCAACACTGATGAGCAGGTAAGTAGCGCGCAGCAGGTGCAGGCGCCAGAGTGGAACGTCGGTCATCGCAAGGCCTTGTTGATCTGGAACGTAATAAGGTTCAAAAATAGCTGCGCCAGAGCATCAGGTAGGCCGTGCCAATGCCTGCGGCCGTGGCCAGGGTGGCCAGCAGCAAGCCCCCGGCCATCGCCCATTGCAGCCCAGCCCGGGGGCTGCGTTCTGCCTGCAGTAACAGGGCCAGCACGGCCAGCGGCAGCAGCGTCTGCGCGAAGCCGAGGAAGACGAGGATCGGCCCGCTGAAGGTCTCTGGATCAAACCCCACGGGCGCCTGGTGCACCAGCAGCCACAAGGTCAGGCCGAGGCGGAAGAACCACACGCCCAGCACCGCCAGATAAAGGTGCAAAGCCCAAAAGCGGTGGGCCTGGATGCGCCGCGCCATCGCCGCACGCAACGTCAGCCCGGCAAACAGAAGGATCAGCAGCGCGTTCAGGCTGATGCCCATGTGCTGCCCGAACTGCGCCGGGTTGGCGGGTGCGCTGCGTGCCCACACCAGGAACAGGCCACCCACGGCCAGCACCACGGCCGAAAGCAGGTAGCTGCGGCCGACCCAGTGATGCACTCGCGGCGCCGTGCGCCGCAGCGCCGGCCACAGCTGCAGCGCGCCACCGAGCAGCACCGTCACCGTGAACAGCAGGTGGCTGGCGAGCACGCTGTTGCCAAAGCCGTCGCCCGGCACGTAGCCGCGTGGCATGACGCTGTTCCATACGTTCAGGTCGCCCGCGACGACGGCGCCGCCGTACAGGCTGATGACGTAAAGCATGAACACGGCCTGCCCCGACAACGCGACAAGCAGCCAGGCCGCTGCCGCCCGCTGCAGCGCCCGGCCGGCCATCGGTCGATGCGTCTTTGGATGCGCCGTGGCGGGCAGGGGCAGACTGGTCATGGTGCAGCGAGGTGGCGGCTGGAGATGGCGAGCAGTCTGGCCGGCGCGGGTGCCGCGTTGGCGCGCCGGCCGACGGGTCACGCGGCGGTGTGCCCGAGGCACGCAGGCGGGCGACGGGCCGCCACCTTGCAAGGACGATGTGGTCCCGGCCCTGGCCCGGGGGGACGGGCACGTGCCAAGGCGTCGGATACTTCGCCCCCATGCCCGACGCCGCCCCCGCCCCCACCGCCATCCTGCTGACCGACCTGGTCGACAGCTCCGCTCTGTCGGCCGAATTGGGCGATGCGCGCATGGCCACCGTTTGGGCTGCCCACGACCGCATGGCGCGCGACCTGCTGCTGGCATGGCGCGGCACCGAGGTCGACAAGTCCGACGGCTTTTTGCTGCTGTTCGACGCCGTCGACAACGCTGTCGGCTACGCGCTGGCCTATCACCGCGCCCTGGCTTCGATGCAGCCGCCGCTGCATGCCCGTGCCGCGGTGCATGTGGGTGTGGTGCAGATCCGCCCGAACGCGCCCGATGACGTGGCCCGTGGCGCCAAGGCCTTCGAGGTGGATGGTGTGGCCAAGCCGCTGGCGGCGCGTGCCATGGGCGGTGCGCGCGGCGGGCAGACGTTGTTGACGCGCCCGGCACTGGATGCCCTGCAGCCTGCGCTTCAGGCGGCGGGCGCAGCCGCGCCGCGCGTGATGGCGCACGGCCACTGGCGCGCCAAGGGCCTGCCCGAGCCGCTGGAGCTGTTCGAGGTGGGCGCGGCCGGCGCGCCCTTCAGCGCCCCGCCCGATTCCGACAAGCTGTGGCGCGTCGTGCGCCAGGGCGAACACTGGCTGCCGCTGCGCGAACAGCGCCACAGCCTGCCGGCCGAACGCGATGCCTTCGTCGGCCGTGGACATGAACTGCAATCGCTGTCGCGGCTGTTTGCGCGCGGTGCGCGCCTGGTGTCGGTGCTGGGCATCGGCGGTGGCGGCAAGACGCGGCTGGCGCAGCACTTCGGCTGGTCGCACCTGGGCGACTTCGGCGGCAGCGTCTGGTT
>JBBSCX010000083.1:0-11429 GCA_038249905.1 Burkholderiales bacterium | reverse complement strand
GTTTGCCGTGTTTGCCGAATTTCCCAGACTCCGGTGGCGGCTGCGCGCTGCAGCGGCAGCACGGCCGCGGCCGGCTGCGTGGGCCCGGGGTACAGGCACAGCGACACCTGCTCGGCGGTCGGTGCCCAGACGCGGAAGGTGGTGCCCTGCGGCGTGGGCGTCGCGCCCAGTGTCGGCGCCGTCTCGGCCGCGGCGTAGATCGCATCCAGCGCGCCCGGGTGCTGCAGCAGGGTGGCGGCGCGCACGCGGCCGGCGGCGTCTTCCTGCACCAGCACCAATTGCCCGCGCAACAGCGCCGGCAGGCGCTTGGCGTCGGTGGCGCTCAAGCGGTAGCCGGGCCCGGCACCGACATGGCGCCAGCTTGTCGCCAGTGCCGCCAGTGCCGGCAACAGCGGCGCCCCGTCGGGCTGCAAGGCCAGCGCGCCGTCGGCGCCCTGCACGCGCTGCCCGGGCGTGGGCACGATCAAGCCGCCGGCCGAATGCAGCAAGCGCACGCGCAGCCCCGTGTCGGCCGTGTCCAGGCCCGGCCAGCGCAGCCGCTGGCCGTCCAGCCAGATGCCGCGGGCCTCGGCCAGCAGCGGCACGGCGGCAGCCGGCGCGGGCTGCAGCAGCCGTGCATGGCCGGGGTGGTTGCAGTCGGCCAGCGAGGGCGGCGGCACGGCGATGGCGCGGCTGCTGGCGGTGCTGGCGGTGCTGGCGGTGCTGGGAAAAGGGGCGGCGAACAGGCCGGCCGCGAAGGGTAGGGCCAGCCAGCCGCGCCGCAGGAGGGTTCGAGACATCGGCAAGGCTCCGGCTGGATTGGGAGCGGCCGATGCTAACGAAGCAAAACTACACATCCAAGAGGGCCATCCCTGCGTTGCCGTCTTGGCGTCGCGAGACCTCCGGGCGGCGCCTGGCTGGCTGCTGCCAGCGGCCCCGACGAAAGGCGAGAGGGCCGACGACGCTTGTGGCCCATGCTGTAGCTGAACTACATTGACCGCTTCGCGCTTGGCCGCTGCCCTGGATGAAGACCATGCCCCTGAGCCTGCCTGCCACCGTGTCCGTCGCCATTGCCTTGACCCTGGGGCTGGCCGCTCCGCCGGTGGCCGCGCAGACGCCTGCGAAGACGCTCGCGCAGACGCCCGAGCAACTGGCAGCGAAAGCGCCAAACGGCGTCACGGACCTCGCGCCGTTCGATCGCTCGCCCGTGCCCTACGCCCCGGCCGCCGACCTGCGGCCGCTGCCTGCGCACTGGCAGCACGGCGCCTTCATCGAGATCTTCGTGCGCGCCTGGAAGGACAGCGACGGCGACGGCATCGGCGACCTGCGCGGCCTCACGTCCACGCTGGACCATCTGCAGGACCTGGGCGTCAAGGGCATCTGGCTGATGCCCGTCCAGGCCAATGCCGACGGCGACCACGGCTACGCCACCACCGACTACCGCGCCATCGCCCCCGAGTACGGCACGCTGGCCGACATGGACGAATTGCTGCGCCAGGCGCGTCGGCGTGGCATCGGTGTCATCGTCGACTACGTCGTCAACCACAGCGCCGCGCAACACCCGGCCTTCGTCGAGGCACTGAAGGGCCCCGACAACATTTACCGCGCTTGGTACATGTGGAGTGAAAGCGCGCCCCAAGGCTGGGACATCTGGGGCAAGAACCCTTGGTACCACGCCGCTGCGCGGCCCTGGCTGTTCGACGGCGAGCCCAAGGACATCCCGCCGCCGCCGCCCGGCGCCAAGGGTCACTACTTCGGCACCTTCGGGCCGCACATGCCCGACTTCAACTTCGCCCACCCGCCGGTGCTGGACTACCACCTGGCCAGCCTGCGCTTCTGGATGAACCGCGGCCTGGCCGGCTACCGGCTGGACGCCGTGCCCCACCTGTTCGAGGGCGAGGCCACGAACTGGAACGACCCGCCCGCCAGCCGCGCATTGACCCGCAGGCTGCAGGACGAGATCAATCGCTACCCCGGCGCCTACGCGGTGTGCGAGGCGACCTCGAAGCCGCAGGACTACGCCGCGCCCGAGGTGTGCGGCGCCGCCTTCGCCTTCGGCCACACCCAGAACTACGTCAAGGCGGTGCAGGGCGACGCGGCCGCGGTGCAGGCCCTGGCGCGGTACTGGGACACCGCGCCCGCCGGCATGGCCACCTTCGTCAGCAACCACGACATCTTTGCCGGCCTGAGGCTGTGGGAGCAGGTGGCGGGCGACGAGACCGCCTACAGGCTGGTGGCGGCCACCTACCTGCTGCAACCGGGCACGCCCTTCATCTACTACGGCGAGGAGATCGGCCAGGCCGGCATTCCCGGGCTGAAGGGCGACCGGCCGCTGCGCGGCCCCTACAGCTGGACGGCCGATGCGGCCACGGCGGGCTTCACCAGTGGCCGTCCTTTCCGGCCGGTGGCCCCGAACGTCGCCAGCCACAACCTGGCGGCCCAGCGCGCCGATCCGCAATCGCTGTTCAATTTCTACAAGGCCCTGCTGAGGCTGCGCAACACGCAGCCCTCGATCGCCCGCGGCCAATGGCTGCGCGCCCGCGCCGACGGCCTGGTGCTGAGTTGGCAGCGGCAGCTGAGTACCGAACTCACGGTGGTGGCCATCAACTACGGAACCACCCCCGCCGGTGCCGACATCGCCGGCCTGCCGCCGGGCGCCGTGCTGGCGGCCCTGCACCCCGACACGCTGGGCCGCGTGCAAGCCGATGGCGCCGGCCTGGCGCGGGTGGTGATGCCGGCGCGCAGCCTGCGGGTGTTTCGCGTTGTTTCGCGTTCTTTCCGCGTGCGGCCGTAGGTCAGCAGTTTTCAGCGCGAACTTGTCCGCCGCCGCCGTCCGCCACCGCCGTGCGCCGGGTTCGCCTGCCTCATTTCCCCGCTTGAACACCGCTGCCAAGTGCGCAATTTGCGTTGGTCAGGTGCGTTGGCAAGGGTCGATCGCCTACAGTCGCTATCGGCATCGGCCTTCAGACTTGCAAAGTGCAAGAGTGTAAAAATCACAGGATGACGGAACCGCGAAACGGCATGGGCGCGTCCGGACCCATCGCAGACATGCGAGTTTTGGTCGTCGACGACCACCGGATGGGCGCCGACGCCTTGACCGCGCTTATCGGCCTCGAGCTGGGTTGCCATGTCGTCACCGCATACGACGGCGAGCAGGCGCTGGAAATGGCGCGCGCAACGAACTTCGACGTGCTCATACTCGATCTGCAGATGCCGGGCTTGAGCGGCCTGGAAGTCGCCAGGCGCGCCAGATCGAGAGCCGGGGACATCAAGCCGCCGCTGTTGCTGGCCATGACGGGGCGCAGCGATCTCGTGAGCGAATTGGCGCTCGTCGACGTGCGCTTCGACCGGGCGTTTGCCAAGCCGATAGACCACGCAACGCTGTTTGCGACGCTGCGAGCACACTGGCATGGCGCCAGCACCGCCAGGGCGGCGGTGGAATTCAGCTTGCTCGACACCCTGACGCGAGCGGCCCGCGAGGTGCTGCCGTTGATGACCGCCCGGCACCAGCAATTGTCATTCGACGCCGAAGGTCCCGAGCTCGTGCTCGTCGGCGACGAAGTGGCTCTGCATTCGGCTTTCTATCGGCTGATGTGCGGCGCACTCGACCTGATGGACAGCGGCATCGTGATGGTCGCGGCGCGATCGGTCGCAGACGAGAGTGGCACGCAGGCGCTGACCGTCAACGTCGCAGGCAAGGTCCTGCCGGAGTCGCCCTCGCGCAGGGCCGAGCGCCTGCAACGGCTGGGGCTCGACATCGATACCGCCGCAGGCACACCGCGCGACGCCATCGGCTTCGTTCAGGCCCGCGGTGCATGCCCCAATTCAGGCGGCGAAGTCAGCTTCGTCAGCCACCCGAGCGAAGGCGTCCTGCTGCGGCTCGAGTTGAGCGTGCGACCGGTCGAGCGCGAGGCGCCCCCGAGGGCCGAGGGCGCAAGGGCGTGGATCGTCGACGGGCGCAGCGTCGAGCCGGCTGTGCTGGAACGCCGCCTGCAGCGTTCGGGGTGGCGCGTCTGGCGTTTCGCATCCCCGGTCGATGTGCCCACGCATGTCAACGCTCCGACGGCCGAGGACTGGCCGGAGCTCTTGTTGATCCGCGACGATCCGCTGAGCTCGACGTCGGGGCTGGCGGCTCTGCGAAGCCGCCTGCCGGATCGAACGCGCTGCCTGCTGCTCGTGAGCGCAGGCTCCGCAGCGCTGGCCAAGCCGGACGCGATGCCGGGCTGGGAATTGCGTGTCGAGCCGTTGAGCCCGGGCGACCTGGCCCAGGCCTCGATGGCCGCCGTCGACGCCGGGTCCGAGAAAGCCGGCCCCGCAACCGTCTCACATGGCCTGCGCGGCCGCCGCAAGGTGCTGGTGGTGGACGATCACGAGGTCAACCGCATCCTCGCTTGCGCCATGCTGCACGCCTTGGGTTACGAAGCGGCGGCCGTCGCTGACGGACTCGATGCCATCGAGCACTGCAAGCACACGCCACCCGATGTGGTGCTGATGGACATCAACATGTCCGTGCTCGGCGGCATCGATGCCAGCCGGCGCATCGTCGAACTGCAGAAGACCGGCCGGGTGGCGCCGTTCGCGATCGTCGTGGCCACTGCCGACGACGCCCCTGAGACGAAGGCGCGCTCCTTTGAAGCGGGCGTCAGCGGCTACCTCTACAAGCCGCTGCGGCTCGAACTGATGCGTGAAGAGTTGCGCCGGGTCGGCGTGCCTGCGGTCGCCGACGACAACAATTGAGTGCTGTCGCGCGGCTCGCCTGTCCCAGGCGACGCCACTTGTTCGGTCGTGGCGCTCTTTTCATGATCCACTCGACCCCGTTCATTTGAAGGGGACTCCAGACATGACCGAGGATGCTCTCGCGCCAGCCAGGCTGGACTTTCTGGCCAACGGCGGCGACATGGGCGCACTGATCAGCTCCCGGGATTGGGGCGCCAGCGCACTTGGCGCGCCCGAAGGCTGGCCCCTCGCGCTGAAGGTGACGCTGGCGACGATGTTGAACTCGCCTCAGCCCATGTATGTGGCATGGGGAAGGGAGCTTCATCTTTTCTTCAATGATGCCTACCGTCCCGTGCTGGGTGCGCACGCCGCCAATGCCACAGGCAGGCCATTTGCCGAGGTGTGGTGCGAGGTATGGGCTGATCTCGAGCCACTCGTGAAGAGAATTCATGGCGGTGAGGGTGTGTCATTCGAGAACATGCCGCTCACCTTGACCCGCAACGGCCATGCCGTAGCCACCTGGTGGTCATACGCCATTTCGCCACTGCGCGACGACAGTGGCGCGGTCGCCGGCATGTATGCCATCAGCACCGAAACCACCGGGCAGGTGCTATTGGCACAGCAGGTGGCGGCCGAGCATCGACAGCAGGCGTTCAGGGTCGAACTCGGCGACGCCCTTCGCGACGCCAGCGTTCCAAGCGCTTTGATGTCGACCGCGGCCGAGAAACTGGGCCGGCACCTGGGGGTGGGTTGCGTCGGTTTCGCAGAGCTTGATGCCGCGGGCGATTGGATCCGGATCCACCAGGACTGGACCGCCGAGGGTTCGCCGAGCACCGTGGGAATGCATCGGCTGGACAGCTTCGGTCCTGCGTCGACCGCAGAAACTCGAGCTGGCCGAACCATCGCAGTCAATGACATCGTCAACGACCCGCTGACGGCCGGCGCAGCCCACCAAGCCACGTACGAAGCCCTCGGCGTCAGGGCGTTCATCAACGCCCCGCTGATCAGGCAGGGGCGCCTTGCCGTCGTGTTGTTTGTCATCAACCCCGAGCCACGCGCCTGGACGCCGGACGAAATCGCATTGGTCGAAGAAGTCGCCGAGCGGACCTGGTCTTACCTGCAGCGGCTGCGGGCAGAACTCGAGGTGCGGCAGTCGAACACAACGCTGGCGCTGCGAACGCACGAACTCATGCACACCGAAACCGCGCTGCGGCAGTCGCAAAAGGTCGAGGCGCTGGGCAAGCTCACAGGCGGCGTCGCGCATGACCTCAACAACCTGCTGGCAGTCATCATCTACTCGGTCGAGTTGCTGCGCCATGAAAAACTTCCGGTGGACAGGCGTGGGGAGTATCTGGACCTGATCTTCGACACGGTGGGCAGAGGCGCCAAGCTGACCAGTCAGTTGCTGTCGTTCGCCCGGAAGCAACCGCTCAACCCCAAGTTGTTCGACGTGGACGTGCAGGTGCAGGCCGTGGTCGATCTGGTGCGACCGCTGATGGGTTCGCAGGTGAGCGTCCATTTCGACCCTTGCGGACAAGGCGCCTGTTTCGTCATGGCAGACATCAGCCAATTTGAGACCGCGCTGGTGAATCTCGCCGTCAATGCACGCGATGCCATGAGCGCACGAGGCCGGCTGACCTTCAAGGCGCAAATGGTGACCCACATTCCGGCTGGCCCGGGCCGGGATTGCCAGACCGGCGATTTCGTCGCCATTTCGGTCGCAGACACAGGCGTCGGCATTGCAGTGGACAAACGGGAGGCCGTTTTCGAGCCGTTCTACACCACCAAGGAAGCCGACGCGGGCACCGGCCTGGGCTTGAGCCAGGTGCTTGGCTTTGCCAAGCAGTCGGGCGGCAATATCGGCCTCACCAGCGAGCTGGGCGTCGGTTCCGTGTTCACCCTGTATTTATCGCGCGCCGAGAGTCCGTCCCCCGCCAAAGTGGTGCCCCTTGCTGTCGAGCCGGGGGCCCATGGCCCCGGCCTGCGCGTGCTGGTGGTGGACGACAACGAAACGCTGGCGCAGATGACGTGCGAGGTTTTGAACAGCCTCGATTACCGCGCCACCTGGGCGGCCAACGCCGAGGCCGCGCTGGACCTGCTGGCCGAGGGCGCTGGCCGTTTTGATCTGGTCTTCTCCGACGTGCAGATGACGGGAATGAGCGGGATCGAGCTGGGTAATCTGGTGCGCCGGCTCTATCCCGGCCTGGCCTTCGTGCTGACCAGCGGCTACAACCGGGTCATCGCCGCGCAAGGAAGGCACGGCTTCGAGCTGATTCAGAAACCCTATATTTCCGAAGCGCTGGTGCGGGTCTTTGCCAAGGCCATCGCCGAGCAGACCACCGGGTGATGTGCGGCCAAGGCGCCGCAGCGGCCTCAGAACAAATCCGTCAGATCCGTATCCAGGTCAGGCACGCCCGCGTCGCCCAGGTCGTGTGCCGCATGCAGCAGCAGGCCGCCGCCGACCAAGCCCACGCTGATCAGCGCCGCATCGCGCACAAAGCCATGGCGCGCAACCGGCGCTGCAGCGCGCGCGGCTGCGGGCACCGTGGTCGCGCCCTGCAACCGGGCCAAGGCCGCTTCCAGTGCCAGCGTGCGGTGCAGCAGCAGATAGGGCGCATCGCTTCGGGCCGCCAGCAAGCGGGTCAGCGCGCGCTGGACCAGCGGGTCGGGCACCGGCTCGGGATGGCGCAATAGCAGGCCCAGGGTGTGTTCGACCTGTGTTTCGGCGTCGGCGTGCATGGCTGGAGGCTCCTTGCAACGGGTGGCAACGGGTGGCAACGGGTGGCTTGATCGCCCGGCTCACTCTACGCCGGCCGCCAAAACACCGGCACCTTGCGCGGGTTATGGATGGCCTGCGGGTCCAGAACTTCGGGCTGGACTGTTCGTTCGCGCCAGCGGGCCGGCACCATGACTGGCTTGCAGCCGCTGCGGTAGTGCAATGCTTGCACCGCATGCGGTGCGTTCCGTGATCACGCCATGCCGGCTGAGACGACCGCCCTGGACGGCAGCGCCAGCCGATCGAAGGGCCCGCGCCCGCTGGCCGCCGTGATCAGCCCCAGCACGCGCCCGGGCTCGGGGCCCACCTCGTCCCAGCAAAAGCGCCAGCTCCAATTGCTGGCACCCAGACTGCCCGGCAGGTTCATGCGGTGTTCGCTGCCCAGGCCCAGCACGTCCTGCAGCGGAAACACCGCCATCTGCGCCACCGAATTGCTGGCCGCGCGGATCATTCCCCAGTGCACGTCGTGCGTGCCGCAGGCCAGGTAGCTGCCGGCGTAGGCGCGTTGCCGTTCGGTCGCGGCGTCCCACCAGCCGCGCGCGGTGTCGTTGTCGTGGGTGCCGGTATAGACGACCACCGCCGGCACGTAGTTGTGCGGCAAGAACTCGTGCGTGCCGTCGCCGCCGAAGGCGAATTGCAGGATCTTCATGCCCGGAAAGCCGCAGCCGTCGCGCAATTCAACGACGTCGGGCGTGATCAGGCCCAGGTCTTCGGCGACGATGGGCACGGCTGCTTTTTCATGCTCCGCGTCATGCGCCGCGTCAGACCCCTCGTCAGGTGCCGCGCCGCGGCCCAGTGCCGCGTCGATGGCGTCGAACAGCGCCCGGCCCGGTCCCGGCAGCCAGCGCCCGCGTTTGGCGGTGGGCTCGTCGGCGGGAATCTCCCAGTAGCCGGCAAAGCCGCGAAAGTGGTCGATGCGGAACACGTCGGCCTGGGTCAGCGCGCGTCGCACCCGCGCTACCCACCAGGCGTAGCCCTCGGCAGCCATGCGGTCCCAGCGGTACAGCGGGTTGCCCCAGCGCTGGCCATCCGGGCCCAAATCGTCGGGCGGCACGCCGGCAATCACCGTGCACAGGCCTTGGTCGTCCAGAAAGTACAGGTCGGGGCGGCACCAGACGTCGGCGCTGTCGTGGGCGACAAAAATGGGCAGGTCGCCGAACAGCGCCACGCCGCGGGCGTTGGCATGGGCCTTCAGCGCCGTCAGCTGGCTGTCGAAGCACCACTGCACGAACTGGTGACAGCGGATCGCCTCGGCCAGACGTTTGCGCGCGGCACGCAATGAACTGGCATTGCGGTCGCGCTGCGCGTCGGGCCAGGTCCACCAGGGCTGGCCGCCGTGGCTGTCCTTCAGCGCCATGAACAGGGCGTAGTCGGCCAGCCAACCGGCGTGCTGTGTGCACCAGGCGTCGAAGGCCGCGCGGTCGGCGTCGCTGGCGCGGCTGAAAAAGCCGGCCGCGGCCTGCTGCAAGCGCGCCAGCCGCCAGGGCACCGTGCGACCCCAGTCCACGCGGTGCTCGTCGAAGCCGCCTTCAGGGTGCGCCGCCAGGGCGGCCGGGTCCAGCCAGCCGGCGTCGGCCAGCGGCTGCAAGGCCACCATCAGCGGGCTGCCGGCAAAGGCGCTGGGGCTCTGGTAGGGCGAGTCGCCGGGCCCGGGCGGGTTGATGGGCAATACCTGCCACAGCGATTGCCCGGCCGACACCAGCCAGTCGACGAAGTGGTGGGCCTCGGCGCCCAGGTCGCCGCAACCGTGCGGGCCGGGCAGGGAACTGATGTGCAGCAGCACGCCGGAAGCGCGGGCGGGGAGTTTCATGGCGTGAGTGTGTGATTGTGTGAGTGAGTGCGTGAGTGCGTGGTCGTGGGTTGGCGGAGCGGCGTATTGCGCAGCCGCGTGCGGGCCGGCCGGACTCAAGCCGTGTCAGGTCTGAGCACAAGCACAGCCCGTGCCGGGACCTGGGCGGCTTGACTCGGCGTTGATGGCATTACCGCGCCGGGCGCGTTTTCGCCGCTGCTGTCGAGATGCACGCGCCAGACTGCACCGTGCCCGGACAAGGCCGGCAGCGGTGCGGGCCGCGGCATCGGGTTGAACGCGAGCAGCCAGCGTGTGCCGTTCGTGCCGCGCAGTTCCAGGGCCAGGCAGGCGCGGTCGCTGACAGCATCGCTTGGGGCGTCCGCGTCCGCGTCCGCGTCCGCGTCCGTGACCGTGTCTGCGTCCCTGCCCGTGCCCGTGCTCGTGCTGGGCACCGTTTCGTCCGCGCCGCCATGCCACACCCGCTCGCCCTCGGCCGCCCAGGTCGCGGCGCGCAGCATCGGTTCGTCGCGACGAAAGGCGGTCAGCGCCGTGACCCAGTCCGTCAGCGCCGCGCCTTCGACCGTGGCGGCTGCGTCCCAGCCCAGCCAGCCGGTGGCGTTGTCCTGGTTCCAGGCGTTGTTGTTGCCGCCCTGGCTGTTGCCGAACTCGTCGCCGGCCAGCAGCATGGGCGTGCCGCGGGCCAGCAGCAATGTGGCCAGCAGGGCGCGCTGCACGCGGCGACGGGTCTCGCGGATGGCGGGGTCGTCGCTGCGGCCCTCGGCGCCGAAGTTGGCGCGCAGTTCGCTGTCGCTGCCGTCGCGGTTGCCTTCGCCGTTGTCGTGGTTGTATTTGGCCGCATAACAGACGCAGTCGGCCAGCGTGGCGCCGTCGTGCACGGCGATGCAGTTGACGCTGGCGGTGGGCAGGCGCTGCGACGCGGTGCCGGCGTAAAGGTCGGGGCTGGCATCGAAACGCAGCGCAAATTCGGCCCGCGTGACCGGGGCGCGGCGGCCGTGACCGGGGCCGGGGTCGGGGCCAGCGCCGGGGCCGGGGCCAAGTCCGCCGTCGTCCACCAGCCAGAAGCCGCGCGCGGCGTCGCGAAAACGGTCGTTCCACTCCATGAAGCGGCCCGGAAAGTGGCCGACGCGGTAGCCCTGCGGCCCGGCGTCCCAGGGCTCGGCGATCAGCGATGCCTGCGCCAGCACCGGGCACTGGCGCAGGGCGGTGAAGAAGCCGCATTCGGGGTCGAACGCGCCGTCGCGGCCGCGGCCCAGCACGGGGGCCAGGTCGAAGCGAAAGCCGTCCACGCCCATCTGCAGCACCCAGTGGCGCAGGCTGTCCAGCACGAAGCGCGCCACCTGCGGCTCGGCGATGTTCAGCGTGTTGCCGCAATGGCTCCAGTTTTGCGGGCGGCCGTCTTCGTCGAGGTGGTACCAGGCCTGCTGGTCGAGGCCGCGAAAGCTGATCGACGGCCCCCATTCGTTGCCCTCGGGCGTGTGGTTGTAGACGACATCCAGCACCACCTCCAGGCCGTGCGCGTGCAGCGTGGCCACCATCTGGCGGAACTCTTCATTGACGGCCGCGGGGTCGTCGGGCGCCAGGCTCAGCCGCGGGTCGGCGGCGAAGAATCCCAGCGTGTTGTAGCCCCAGTAGTTGACCAGTCCGGGTGGCAGCAGCGGCTCGTCCAGGTGCAACTGCACCGGCAGCAGGCTCAGCGTGGTCACCCCCAGGGCCTTGAAGTGCGCGATGGCCGCGGGATGGGCCAGCGCGGCAAAACTGCCACGCAGCGCCTCGGGGATGGCCGGGTGCGCGCGGCTGAAGCCACGCACGTGCACCTCGTACAGCACACGCTCGGCCGCCGGTACACGCGGGCGGTTCAGCGTCCCGGGCGCGACCGTGGCGGGCGCCGGCACCCGCGCCTTCAGCGCGAAGGCGGCGTTGTCGCGGGTGTCGAAGTGACGGTGGTCGTCGGGGTTATCGCCATCGGCAGAGCCCAGGGTATAGGCGTGGTGCTCGGGCCGCCAGGCGAAGCGGCCGACGATCTCCGTTGCCGCGGGGTCCAGCAGCAATTTGTGCGCGTTGTAGCGCTGGCCCTCGTCGGGCGCCCAGCGGCCGTGCGCGCGGTAGCCGTACAGCAGCCCGGGCGCGGCGCCGGGCAGGAAGCCGTGC
>JBBSCX010000082.1:0-11497 GCA_038249905.1 Burkholderiales bacterium | reverse complement strand
GCCGACAAAGTCGGTGATGACGACAGCGGTCGTTCGCACATGCCGACCGACGATAGCGACCAGTTCGGGGCCGAGCGGCTGCATCCGATAGCCACGAACTGACGCTGTCGACCCCAAGCCGCCGGTGGCACTTTTCAGGCCGAGCGGCCGCTCCACTCAGGAAACGGTCGTTCACGGATCAGGCCGAGAAATCCACACCAAGGCGTAGCTGTCGTTCGCTGCTCGAGCGGCCCGGCCAGCACAGGCGCGCGGCTGGACGACTGCGTCTGAGGCCCGCGAACAGGTGCTGCCGACCCACAGCAGCAGGCGATGACTTTCGCAGCGGGCGACCGGTCTACTTCGGAACTTGACGTTCGCAGGAGCGGCAGAGATGGTCAGGGACTGCGGCAGCGGTCATGCGCATACGGCGATCACCGGCCTGGCCAAGGTGCCGGCCGAGCGACAGCCTCCGAAGGCGCCGAACTCACGCTGCCGACCTATGGCCGCCGCCCGTACAACAGTAAGCCGGTTACTCCAGGGTCGAAGAGTGCCGCCGACGATTGCGGGTGCCGTGAGAGCCAGACACATGCACGTTCGCCGATCTGGCACCCGTCGCTGAAGACGCCTGCACCAGTTCATTCAGGATGCCGCAGTGCGCCGCCTCGCGAACGTCGCTGCACTGCTCGCGCAGCGCCTTCAACTGCTTTTCCAGCTGGCGCAATTCGCGGATGCGGGTGGCGACATGGCCGATGTGTTCGTCAAGCAGCGCATTGACCTCGCCGCACTCGGCCTGCGGCGCGTCCTTGAAGCGCAGCAGCACGCGGATCTCGTCCAGCGTCATGTCCAGCGACCGGCAGTGGCGCACGAAAGCCAGGCGCTCCACATGCTCCGGCCCATAGATGCGGTAGTTGCCTTCGCTGCGCGGCGCCTGCGGCAGCAGGCCTTCGCGCTCGTAGTAGCGGATGGTCTCGACCTGGGTCTGCGCCGCTGTTGCCAGTTCACCGATCTTCATGGCCTCGCTCCAATTCCGCGGCGTCAGCCCACCACCGTCTTGGGCTGCAGGGCGATGATCGCCATGCCCGCGATGGCCACCGCGCCACCCACCAAGTCCCAGCGCGTCGGCGTCACGCCATCGACCCGCCACAGCCAAACCAGCGCGACGGCGACATAGACGCCACCGTAGGCGGCATAGGTCCGGCCTGCTGCGCTCGGATGCAGGGTCAGCAGCCACGCGAACGCCGCCAGCGACACGGCAGCCGGCAGCAGCAGCCAGGTCTGCCGGCCTTGCGTCAGCACCAGCCAGGGCAGGTAGCAGCCGATGATCTCGGCGATGGCCGTGATGACGAAAAGTCCGGAGACTCGGAGAAAGTCGAGCATGGTGGAGGGCCGGTGATTGGGCCCGCAGGGGCTTTCATCAGACGGCAGCTTAACCGCTTGACTCTAGAGCCGCTACAGGGTTTCAAATACCGGCATCGATACCACGAAACCCTTCATGAGCGACTCCTGCTGCAGCCACGGTTGCGCCACACCACCCGCCAGCCAGAGCCCGCGCTACCGCCGCGTGCTGTGGGCGGCGTTGGTCATCAACGCCGTCATGTTCGCCGTCGAGTTGGCCGGTGGCCTGCAGGCCGGTTCGGTGTCGCTGCTGGCGGATGCGGTGGACTTCTTCGGTGACGCAGCCAACTACGGCATCTCGCTGCTGGTGTTGGGTATGGCGTTGAGCTGGCGCGCACGGGCGGCGCTCTTCAAGGGCCTGACCATGGGCGCCTTTGGCGTTTTCGTGCTGGCAAAGGCTGCGTGGTCGGCAACCTCCGGCACCGTGCCCGAGCCAGTGACGATGGGCGCCATCGGGGCCCTGGCCCTGCTGGCCAACGTGTCGGTGGCCGCGATGCTCTACGCCTGGCGCGAGGGCGACGCCAACATGCGTTCGGTGTGGCTGTGCAGCCGCAACGACGCGATCGGCAACGTGGCAGTGATGGGCGCGGCGCTGGGTGTGTTCGGCACTGGCAGCGGCTGGCCCGACCTCGCCGTTGCCGCGGTCATGGGCGTGCTGGCACTGACCGCTGCACGCTCGGTCATCCAGCAGGCCCGCGCTGAGTTGCGCCCAGTGCCGGCACACGCCTGACAGGGCCCACGCCATGTCCGACGCCATTCATACCCTGCTGGCGGCAACACCGCTGCTGGATCTTCACCACCCGGACATCGAGGCCCTGGTCGCACGGCGAGGCTGGCGGGCCCTGCGTCCCTACAACCGCATCGGTGCCGTCTACGACTTCATGCGCAACGACATCGCCTTCGGCTACAACGAGGGCGATGAGTTGCCGGCGTCGAAGGTGCTGGCCGACGGCATCGGCCAGTGCAACACCAAGAGCACGCTGCTGATGGCCTTGCTGCGCGCGGTGGGCATCCCTTGCCGTTTCCATGGCTTCACCATCGACAAGCCGCTGCAGAAGGGGGCGATCACCGGCCTGGCTTACTGGCTGGCGCCGCAGCGCATCATCCACAGCTGGGTCGAGGTCAGCCTGGACGGCCGCTGGATCACGCTGGAAGGGTTCATCCTCGATGCGGCTTACCTCGCTAGCCTGCAGCGTCGGTTTCCGCAGGCGCGCCGTTTCTGCGGCTACGGTGCCGCCACGCCGGACCTGCAGGCCCCTGGAGTCGAGTGGCGCGGCGAGGACACCGTCATCCAGAAGGAAGGCATCGCGGACGACTTCGGGGTCTTCGACAGCCCAGATGCCTTCTACGCGCGCCACGGCTCCAACCTGTCAGGCCTGAAGCGCTGGTTGTACGAGAAGGTCATCCGACACCAGATGAATCGCAACGTCGCGCGTGTCCGCGCCTCGAAGTGGTGAAACCCCACACCCCGCTCGCCTTGCCTGTGTCGATCAAAACCCTGTAGCCGCTAGACTCTTACCCGTGCGTCGAATCCTCGCCATCTTCTTGCTTACCTTGCTACCGCTCCAGTTCAGCTGGGCAGCGGTGGCTTCGTATTGCGCGCACGAGACTCAGGCGGACGCTGCTCACTTCGGGCATCACGAACATGCGCACGAGCACCAGCATCAGGCTGATGCCGGTCCAAGCGTTGAGCAAGCAGCCGACCTGTTGGCCGACACTGATGCCCAGGGCGACAAGGCCCCCGGAGCCATCGACCTGGACTGCGGGCACTGCCACGGCACCTGCGGCGTGATGCTGACTTTGCCGCCTGGTCTGCCCGGCACGCTCTCGTCGGCGCCTCCCAGCGCCACCCTTGACGAAACCGGTGGTGCACACGCACCGACCCGACCCGAACGCCCTCAGTGGCTGCCCCTCGCCTGATCGGCGAGGCGGGTCTCCTCCGTTTTTGACGCCCGTTCGCGCCTGAGTGCGCGCCGCAGCCTGCGGCGCCGTCGGGCCCGACGCGACCGCATGGTCGCCGCTTGCCGATCTCCCGTGAGTTGTTCTCAACACTGGAGCTTCGGATGCACCCAAGAACTCGAACGAAAACCTGGCTGGCCCCTCTGCGGCGCGCCTGCGTGTCCACTGCCGTGGCCGCCTGCAGCATGGGCGTGCACGCCCAGACGGCTATGTCGGCGCCGGCGCCAGAAACCGCAACGGGCAGCTCTGCCGCCCTGAACCTGCGCCAGGCCTTCGAAGCCGCCTGGGCGCGCCAGCCCGAGGCGCTGGCACTGCAAGCGCGGCGCGACGCCGCCCGCGCGCAGCAATTGGCAGCGCAAAGCTGGACGCCGGAGCCAGCAGCCCTGGAACTTTCGAACAAGACCGACCGCCTGAACCGCAACCAGGGGGCGCGCGAACTCGAGGTCGGTGTGGCCGTGCCGCTGTGGCTGCCCGGCGAGCGCACCCGCAGCGCGGCGCTGGCCGAAGCAGAAACGGCCGCCACCGAGAGCCGGGCCACCGCAGCGCAGCTGCGCGTCGCCGCCACGGTGCGTGAAGCCTGGTGGCAGTGGCAACGCGCCCGTATCGAAGCGGACACCGCGCGCGACCTGCTGACCAACACGCAGCGCATTGCCGCCGACGTGGTCCGGCGCACCAAGGCCGGCGACCTGGCCCGCGCCGACCAGCACCAGGCCGATGGCGCCGTAGCAAGCGCCGAGGCCAGCCTGGCCCAGGCCGAAGCCGGCATCGCAGCGGCCCGGCAGCACCTGCGGGCGTTGACAGGCACGGCATCGGCCCCGAACGAGACTCCAGCGGCCACGGCGGAAGCAGACCCTGGCACGGCCGTGGCCGACGTCGAAGCCCATGCCGCGCTGCAGGAGCTGAAGGACCGTGCCGCTGTGGCCGAGCGCAGCGCAGCGCTGGCCGGTACGCAGTCGCGCGCCAACCCGGAGCTGATGATCGCGACCACGCGCGATCGCGGCGCCTTCGGCGAAGCGTCCCAGCAGACCATCACGATCGGCATTCGCGTCCCCTTTGGCGGTGGCCCGCGTTTTGATGCGCGCAAGGCCAGCGCCCGCGCGGACGCGACCGAAGCCCAGGCCCAACTGGCCCTGGAACGCGAACGTGTGTCGGCAGAGCGGGAAGCCGCACGCGTACGGGTTGAATCCTCACGCATCCAACTGGCCGCAACGGACCGACGTGCCCAGCTGGCGCGCGAGTCGCGCGGCTTCTTCGACAAGTCCTTCCGGCTGGGCGAGACCGACCTGCCGACCCGGCTGCGCATCGAAGCCGAGGCGGCCGAGGCGGAGCGCCAGGCCGCACGCACCCGCATCGAACTCGCTGCGGCGATCTCGGCATGGCGACAGGCCCTCGGGCTTCTGCCTCAGTGACGCGCCAGTGACACGTCCGTGAAGCCCCACACCGAATCCTTCAGGAACCCATCCATGACCCTTAGCAAACTCCCAGCCGCACTGTTCGTCGCAGCCGTGCTTGTCGCATTCCCCGCCTGGGCCGGCCCAGGCCACGACCACGGTGACGCTGCCCCAGCAACGGTCGGGCAGGCCCTGCCACGCTTCACGGCCGTGTCCGAGACCTTCGAGCTCGTCGGCGTGCTCAGCGGCAAGCAGATCACCCTCTACCTCGACCGCTTTGCCGACAACAGCCCGGTGCGCGGCGCGCAGATCGAGCTCGAGATCGGCGGCGCGAAGCTCACCGCCCGGGCTTCGCAAGGACGGCAAGCCGACGACGAGTACGAGGTCGTGCTGGCCGAGGCGCCGAAGCCCGGCGTGCTGCCGGTCACCGCAACGATCACCGCTGGCGCCGAGACCGATCTGCTGGCCGGTGAACTCGACATCCACGAGGAGGCCCACGCCGACGAAGTCGCGCACACGCACTCGTGGACGGAGTACGCCGGCTGGGCCGCCGCCGGCATCGCTACGCTGGCCTTGCTCGCCTGGGGCGGCCGACGCCTGATGGCCGCGCGCAGCGTTCGTGCCGGAGGTGCAGCATGAAGCGCACCCTGATCGCCTCCAGCCTGGGGCTGCTGATTGCGCTGGCGGCCATGGGCTCCGCCCATGCCGGCCCCGGCCACGATCACGGCGATGCTCCGGCCGCGCCCAGCGCGAACGGGCCGCAACGCCAGCCCGATGGCAGCGTCTTTCTGCCCAAGCCCGCGCAGCGCCAGCTGGGCGTGCGCACCGTCGCCACCGAAGCCGCAGAACTGCCGCGCACAGTCGAGCTGAGCGCCAAGGTGCTGATGGACCCCAACGCGGGTGGCAAGGTGCAGCCGCTGAATGCCGGTCGCATCGAGCCCGGGCCGCGAGGCCTGCCCAACCCCGGGCAGGCGGTGCGCAAGGGCGAGGTGCTGGCCTATGTCGTGTCCTCTTCGGCGCCGATTGAGCGCTCGAACCAGGCTGCGCAACTCGCCGAGCTGCGTGCCGCCAAGGCCCTGGCCGACAAGCGCCTCGCGCGTCTGCAAGAACTGGCTGATACGGTGCCGCGCAAGGAGATCGAGGCGGTGGAGAGTGAAGGCGCCAGCCTGGCGGCACGCATCGCAGCCGTCGGGGGTGGCCTGGCCACCCGTGAAGCGCTGGTCGCGCCGGTGTCCGGCGTCATCGCCTCGGCCCATGTGGTCGCCGGCCAGGTGGTGGATGCTCGCGAGCTCATCTTCGAGATCGTCGACCCATCCCGCCTGCGCATCGAGGCGCTGGCCTTCGACGCCGCCATCGCTTCGAACATCGGCAGCGCGACGATGGCCCTGGGCGACCAGCGCGTGCCGCTGACGTTTATCGGCGCCTCGCGCAGCCTGCGTGAGCAGGCGTTGCCGCTGGCCTTCCGGGCCCAGGGCGCCGCGCTCAACCAGTTGGCTGTCGGCCAGCCGGTACGGGTGTTCGTGCAGACAAAGGACAAGGTCAAGGGCATCTCGGTGCCCGTGGCCTCGCTGATGAGGAACCCCGCCAACCAGACCGTCGTCTGGGTGAAAACGGCGCCAGAACGCTTCGAGCCCCGCACCGTCACGACCGAGCCGCTGGACGGCGTTAACGCAGCAGTCACCTCGGGTCTCGAACCCGGTGACAGGGTCGCGACACAAGGCGCGACCTTGATCAACCAGGTGCGCTGACATGTTCAAGTGGCTACTCGACAAGAGCCTGGCGAACCGGCTGCTGGTGATCATCGCCAGCGTGGTGCTGATGGCCTACGGTGCGTTCACGCTGTCCACCACGCCGGTGGACGTGTTCCCCGACCTCAACAAGCCGACCGTCACCATCATCACCGAGGCCGGCGGCATGGCCGCGGAGGAGGTGGAACAGCTCATCACCTTCCCGCTGGAGACGGCCATGAATGGCTTGCCTGGCGTGGAGTCGGTGCGCTCCATCTCGTCGGCCGGCCTGTCCTTCCTCTACGTCACGTTCAATTGGGACACCGACATCTTCCGCGCCCGGCAACTGGTGTCGGAGCGGCTGTCCGGCATGGAGGAAAGCGTCCCTGAGGGCGTCACGCCGCACATGGGACCGATCAGCTCGATCATGGGCGAGATCATGCAGATCGCGATTCCGGTCGATCCCAGCAAGATCAGCGCAATGGCGGTGCGTGAGTACGCGGACTGGGTGCTGCGGCCTCGGTTGCTGTCGGTGCCGGGCGTGGCGCAAGTCATCCCGATCGGCGGCGAAGTCCGGCAGTTCCAGGTGCAGCCGAACCCGACGCGCATGGCCGAGCTGGGCATCACTCACGACCAGCTCGAAAGCGCGTTGAAGGGCTTTTCCTCCAACACATCCGGGGGCTTCCTGGAGCTGAACGGCCGCGAGTATCTGATCCGCAATCTGGGCCGCACGTCCCGTCTCGACGACCTGAGCAACCTCGCTCTGACGGCCAAGGCCGGACAGCCGATCCTGTTGCGCCAGATCGCCGAGGTCACCTTCGCCGCGGCCCCCAAGCGCGGCGAGGCTGGTGTCGAAGGCAAGCCGGCCGTGATCTTGGGCATCCAGAAGCAGCCGACGGCCGACACCATCGCGCTGACCCGGTCCATCGAAGATGCGCTGGTTGGCTTGAAGGCCTCGTTGCCGGCCGGCATGGAGGCGCCGCGCGTGACCTTCCGCCAGGCCAGTTTCATCGAAGCCTCGATCACCACGCTGCAGGGCAAGCTGATCGGTGCCTCGATCTTCGTGGCGGTGATCCTGTTCTTCTTCCTCGGCACGCTTCGCCCCACCCTGATCGCGCTCACGGCGATACCGGTGTCCATCTGCGTCACCGCACTGGTGTTCCGCTACTTCGGGCTGTCGATCAACACCATGACGCTGGGCGGCCTGGCCATTGCCATCGGCGGGCTGGTGGACGACGCCGTGGTCGACGTCGAGAACATCATTCGGCGGCTGAAGGCCGACCGGGCGCACCACTTGCAACACCCGCCGCAACACCGGCTGAACCCGCTGCAGCTGGTGGCGAAGGCGTCGATGGAGGTGCGCTCCGGCATCCTGTACGCCACGGTCATCATCGTGCTGGTCTTCATCCCGCTGTTCGCGCTGCCGGGGCTGGAGGGCAAGCTGTTCGTGCCGCTGGGCATCGCCTTCATCGTCTCGACGCTGGCCTCGCTGCTCGTCTCGGTCACGGTCACGCCGGTGCTGAGCTACTACCTGCTGCCGCGGATGAAGAACCTGGACCATGGCGACACCAAGGTCCTGGCCTGGCTGAAGGCGGGCTACCGCAGCAGCCTGCAAGGCGTGCTCGACCGGCCCAAGGCCGCCCTGGCCGCCGCAGGCACGGCCGTGCTGGTGGCCGCGGTGGCGGTGCCGTTCTTCCCGACGACCTTCCTGCCACCGTTCAACGAGGGCACGCTGCTGATCGGCCTGCGCCTGAACCCCGGCGTCACCTTGACGGAGTCGTCGGCCCTGGCCCGCCAGGCCGAGGTGCTGATCAGGCAGGTGCCGGAGGTGACCCATGTCGGGCGCCGCAGCGGCCGGGCCGAGCTGGACGAACACGCCGAGGGCGTGCACGTCAGCGAGCTGGACGTGGGCCTGAAGCCCACCGCCGAGCTGACGCGAAGCATGGACGAGATCAAGACCGACATCCGTTCGCGGCTGGTTAACCTGCCTGCGGCGCTGGAGATCGGCCAGCCCATCTCGCACCGCATCGACCACATGCTCTCGGGCGTGCGCTCGCAGATCGCCATCAAGATCTTCGGTGAAGACCTGGACGCCTTGCGCGGCCAGGCCGACGTGCTGCGCGCGAAGCTGGCCGCCATCCCGGGCCTGGCCGACCTGCAGATCGAAAAGCAGGTGCTGGCGCCGCAGATCAAGGTGCGCATCGACTATGCGGCGGCGGCGCAGTACGGCGTGCCGGCACCGCAGGTGATGGCCACGCTGCAGGCCCTGGTCGAAGGCGAGAAGATCACGCAGATCGTCGAGGGCAGCCGGCGCTTCGCGCTGGTGGTCAAGCTGCCGGAATCAGCACGGTCGGTGGAGGGCCTGGGCCAGATCCTGATCGAGACGCCGAACGGGCGCGTCCCGCTGAGCAAGATCGCCAGCATCGAAGACGGCGATGGCCCGAACCAGATCAGCCGCGACGACGGCAAGCGGCGCATCGTGCTGTCCGCCAACGCGTCGGGGCGCGCGCTGTCGGAGATCGTGGCCGACATCCGCGCGGTGGTCGCCGAGACGAAGCTGCCCGAGGGGATGTTCATCACCCTGGGCGGGCAGTTCCAGGCACAGGAAGAGGCGTCGCGTCTGATCGGCCTGTTGTCCATCGTGTCGCTGACGCTGATGTTCGTCGTGCTCTACAGCCGCTACAAGAGTGCCGTGCTGTCGGCGCTGATCATGGTGAACATCCCGCTCGCCCTGGTCGGTGCGGTCATCGGGCTGTGGCTGTCGGGCCAGCCGCTGAGCGTGGCGGCGCTGGTCGGCTTCATCACGCTGGCCGGCATCTCGGTGCGCAACGGCATCCTGAAGGTCAGCCACTACGTCAACCTGATGCGCTTCGAAGGCGAGAACTTCGACCAGAAGATGATCATGCGCGGCTCGCTGGAGCGGCTGAGTCCGGTGCTGATGACGGCGCTGGTCACCGCGTTCGCGCTGGCCCCGCTGCTGTTCGAGGCCGAGCGCCCGGGCACCGAGGTGCTGCACCCGGTGGCCGTGGTGATCTTCTCCGGCCTCATCAGCTCGACCCTGCTCGACACCTTCCTCACGCCCGCGATGTTCTGGCTGTTCGGTCGCAAGCCGGCCGAAGCGCTGATGGACGACAAGGACGCCGAGGCGCTTTGAACCTTCCCCTGTTCACACCCACCACCCCGAAAGGAATCCCATGAAGACCCCAGCTCTCATTGCCATAATCGCCCTGTCCCTGGCCGGATCGGCTTTCGCCGCCGGCGCGAAAGACGACCATGGGCATGACCACAAGCCGATGCACGGCGGCATCGTGGTCCCCACCAAGCTCATGGACTACGAGTTGGTGGCCAAGCCGACGATGATCCTCCTGTACCTGAGCGACCACGGCAAGGCGGCCGATGTGTCCAAGGCCACCGCCAAGCTGACGTTGCTGAGCGGCACAGAGAAGCAGGAGGTCGAACTCAAGCCGGCTGGCGCCAAGCTCGAAGCGACCGGCGCGTTCAAGGTGGGCCCAGGAACCAAGGTCGTCGCCGTGGTGACCATCGCCGGCAAGCCGGCTGGTACCGTGCGCTTTGCGCTGAAGTAGGCTGGGGCTGAAGAGGTTCCTGACATCTGGCCCAACGTGACGCCAACGATCCGAAACTCACTGGTCCATCCCGGAGTCGCCGCTGCGCTGGCGGCGGCGGCCCTGTTTGGCGCCGGCACGCCGATGGCCAAGCAACTGTTGGGCACCGTGGACCCCTGGCTGCTCGCGGGGCTGCTGTACCTGGGCTCCGGCGTCGGTCTGGCGCTGTGGCGCCTGTTCAGCCGCGCTGCGCCCGTGAAGCTGCCAGCCGATCAACGGGTCTGGCTCGCTGGCGCCGTGGTCGCGGGCGGGGTGCTGGGTCCGCTGCTGCTGATGTTCGGCTTGTCTCGCATGCCGGCTTCGGGGGCCTCCTTGCTGCTGAATGCGGAGGGCGTGTTCACGGCCTTGCTGGCCTGGTTTGCCTTCAAGGAAAACTTCGACCGGCGCATTGCACTCGGGATGTTGGCCATCGTCGCCGGCGCTCTGGTGTTGAGCTGGCCCGGCGAGGCGCGCATCGGTCAGGCCTGGCCGGCACTGGCCGTGCTGGGCGCCTGCTTGGCCTGGGCGGTGGACAACAATCTGACCCGCAAGGTGGCGCTCGCCGACGCGACCTGGATCGCGTCGATCAAGGGGTTGGTCGCGGGCAGCGTGAACCTGGCACTTGCGATGGCCATCGGCGCGTCCTTGCCGCCAGCACCCTGGCTGGCCGGGGCATTGCTCCTCGGACTCGGGGCCTACGGCATCAGCCTGACATTGTTCGTCGTGGCGCTGCGGCACCTCGGCACGGCACGCACGGGAGCGTATTTTTCGGTGGCACCCTTCTTCGGCGCCGCGCTCGCGGTGGCCTGGCTGGGCGAGCCGGTCACGCCGGGTCTGCTGCTGGCGGGTGCCTTGATGGCCGCCGGCGTGTGGCTGCATCTGACCGAGAAGCATGCCCACGCGCACGCCCACCATGCGGAGGAGCACGACCATGAGCACGAATACGACGTGCACCACCAGCACGAACATGCACAGGGCCCCGTCGCTGGCCGCCACTCGCATCCGCATCGGCACGAGCCGCTGACCCACACACACGAGCACTTTCCTGACGCGCACCATCGTCACCGCCACTGAGTCAACTGGCCAACTGACAGACCGTTGAATAGCTGCAGACGAATCCGGGTGCCACCCTCGCCACTCGGGTCATCAGCAAACGCGTTGGTGAAAGGGCGCGTTCGAACTGTTGTCGGCCCACGACCGCTGTACTTTGAAACCGGCCGTTGGCATGACGACTTCGTGGCTGATCGTATGACTGCAAGTGGCCGGGAGCGTCAGTACGAAGTCGGGCCAGTAAGCTGACTTTCGACGCGCGGGCTCGGCCGGTCGCTTCGCACTGACAGTACCCCTTGCACGCAGCTACTGTGGTGCGCTCGAAGTACTTGCACCTATCGGTGCAGGGCAAGGTCAGCTTTGCCGGACTTCGAACTCACGCAGCCGGCCACTT
>JBBSCX010000081.1:0-11608 GCA_038249905.1 Burkholderiales bacterium | reverse complement strand
GAACGCGCTGGAACAGACGCCGCCCGAACTGGGCGCCGACATCGCCGAGCGCGGCATGATGCTGACCGGCGGCGGCGCCCTGCTGCGTGACCTGGACCGCCTGCTGGCCGAAGAAACCGGCCTGCCCGTGCTGGTGGCCGAAGACCCGCTGACCTGCGTGGTGCGCGGCTGCGGCATGGCGCTGGAGCGCATGGAACGGCTGGGCTCGATCTTCACTTCCGAGTGAGTGCCTTGCCGCGGCTTGCGCAGACCCGGGCGGCTGTCGAGCGCCTGAAGTCGACGGGCTGAACCCATGCCACTGGGCACGCTGGACCGCACGCCGCCGCCCTTCTTCCGCCAGGGGCCGTCGGCGCTCAGCAAGCTGCTGTTCTTCTCTGCGCTGTCGCTGTTCCTGATGATCGCCGACACGCGCATGGAGGTGGTGCAGCCGCTGCGCTCGACGCTGGCCGTCGCACTGCTGCCGCTGCAGCACGCGGCGATGGCGCCGGTGGAACTGCTGAAAGAGAGCGGCGCCTACTTGCAGGGCCTGGAGCAGGCACGCGAGAGCGAGCGCGCGGCCCGCGAGCAGCTGGCCGCACTGGCAGAAGAGGCCGCCCGCGCCAAGGCACTGGCGCACGAGAACGAGCGTCTGCGGGCGCTGCTGACGCTGCGCCCGGCACTGCAGGTGCGATCGCAGTCGGCGCAGGTGATGTACGAGGCGGCCGACCCCTTTTCGCGCAAGATCTTCATCGACCGCGGCCGTGCGCACGGCGTGGTGCCCGCTTCCCCCGTGATCAACGAAGCCGGCGTGCTGGGCCAGGTGACACAGGTCTATGCCCTGACCAGCGAGGTCACCCTGTTGGCCGACAAGGACGCCGCCATCCCGGTGCTGAACGAACGCACGCAGCAGCGCAGCGCGGCCTTCGGCGGCAGCGGCGGCATGGAACTGCGCTTCATGGCGGGCATTGCCGATGTGCAGGCCGGCGATCTGCTGCAGACCAGCGGTGTGGACGGTGTCTACCCGCCCGGACTGGCCGTCGCACGCGTGACCCAGGTGCAGCGGCGCGTGGACTCCGGCTTCGCGCGGGTGGCGCTTGAACCAGTGGCGTCGCCCGACGGCGTGCGCCATGTGCTGGTGCTGGAGCCGCTGCTGCGCCAGCTTCCGCCGCGGCCCGAGGCGGCCGACGTCGAACCCGACCTGCCCAGACTGCGGCCGCGGTCCAGGCCGGGGGTGTCGCCGTGACGATGCTGAGCCTGGAGGCAGCGGCGTGATCATGCTGAACCCGGTAGCAGCGGCATGATCATGCTGAATCTGGGAGCCACGGCATGATCATGCCGCGGGGCTCCAACCAGCTGCTGCTGCCCGTCAGCCCGCTGTTCATCGGCTTCACTCTCGCCGTCGCGCTGGGCGTGCACCTGCTGCCGCTGGGTCGCGTGCCGGCCATGCCCGACCTGCTGGCGCTGGCGCTGGTGTTCTGGAACGTGCACCAGCCGCGGCGCGTGGGCGTGGGGCTGGCCTTCGTCTTCGGGCTGCTGGTGGACGTGCACCAGGGCGCGCTGCTGGGCCAGCATGCGCTGGCCTACACGCTGCTGAGCTTTGGCGCCATCGCCATCCAGCGGCGGCTGCTGTGGTTCGGCGTGTTCGAGCAAGCCCTGCACGTGCTGCCGGTGTTCGCCGTCGCGCATGCCGTGATGCTGCTGGTGGCGCTGCTGGCCGGCGGCATGTTCCCGGGCTGGTGGACGCTGGCGGCGCCGCTGCTGCAGGCCGCGCTGTGGCCGCTGGCGGTGCTGCTGCTGCTGGCACCGCAGCGGCGTGCGCCCGACCCGGACCAGAATCGGCCCTTGTGAAGCCGAGGATGAACCCGATGGCGGTGCCTTGATGACGGGCGGGCGTGCATGACCGAATTGAAGGACATCGAGCAGGAACTCGGCCGCTTCCGCCTGCGGCTGCTGGCCGCCGCCGTGCTGGTGCTGGCGCTTTTTTCGCTGCTGGCCGCGCGCATGGTGCACCTGCAGGTCTTCCGCCATGAGGAGCTGGCCACGCGCGCCGAGGCCAACCGCATCGCCATCGTGCCCATCGTGCCCAACCGCGGGCTCATCCTCGACCGCAACGGCATCGTGCTGGCCAGCAATTACTCGGCCTACACGCTGGAAATCACGCCGTCGCGGGTGGAAGGCGGCAGCGCCGGGCTGGAGCCGCTGATCGACCAACTGGCCGAAGTGGTGAAGATCGAGCCGCGCGACCGCCGGCGCTTCCGCCGCCTGCTGGAAGAAGGCAAGAGCTTCGAGAGCCTGCCGGTGCGCACCAAGCTCAGCGACGAGGAGGTGGCGCGCTTCATGGCGCAGCGCTTCCGCTTCGCCGGGGTGGACGTGAAGGCGCGGTTGTTCCGCCACTACCCGTTGGGCGAGACCGGCGCCCACCTGCTGGGCTACATCGGCCGCATCAACGCCGCCGAGAAGAAGGCGATGGACGACTGGGACGACGAGGTCCAGGGCAATTACAAGGGCACCGAGGTCATCGGCAAGCTGGGGCTGGAGCAGAAATACGAACAGGTGCTGCACGGCACCACCGGCTTCGAGGAAGTCGAAACCAGCGCCGGCGGCCGCGCCGTGCGGCGCCTGGCGAGCCACCCGGCGACCCCGGGCGACACGCTGCGCCTGTCCATCGACATCCGGCTGCAGGCGCTGGTCGAACAGATGTTCGGCGACCGCCGCGGCGCACTGGTGGCCATCGACCCGCGCAACGGCGAGGTGCTGGCCTTCGTCAGCAAGCCCAGCTTCGACCCCAACCTGTTCGTCGACGGCATCGACCACGAAAGCTGGAAGGAACTCAACGAGAGCCTGGACAAGCCGCTGCTGAACCGCGCCCTGCGCGGCACCTACCCGCCGGGCAGCACCTTCAAGCCCTTCATGGCCATGGCCGCCCTGCACAGCGGCACGCGCAGTGCCGCCACCGTCGTGAACGACGGCGGCACTTTCACCTTGGGCGGTCATGTCTTCCGCAGCCATGGCGACGGCGGGCTGGGCGCGGTGGACATGCACCGCAGCATCGTCAAGAGCAGCAACGTCTATTACTACTCGCTGGCCAACGAGATGGGGGTCGATCTGATGCACGCGCAGTTGGCGCCGCTGGGGTTCGGCCAGCGCACCGGCATCGATGTCGACGGCGAGGTGACGGGCGTGCTGCCTTCGACCGCCTGGAAGAAGAGCTACTTCAAGAAGCCCGAGCAGCAGCGCTGGTACGCGGGCGAAACGATCTCGCTGGGCATCGGACAGGGCTACAACAACTTCACCATGCTGCAATTGGCCAGCGCCACGGCCACCCTGGTGTCGGGCGGGCAGCGCTACACGCCGCGGCTGGTGCGCGAAGTCGAGGACATCGTCAGCAGCGCGCGCAAGCCGCTGGCGGGCGAAGCGCTGGAGCCGCTGCCCTACAAGCCCGAGCATGTGGAAGTGATCCGCCGCGCGCTGCAGGCGGTGACGGTGGAAGGCACCTCGGCACGGGTCTTCGCCGGGGCGGTCTACACCAGCGGCGGCAAGACGGGTACGGCGCAGGCGGTGGGCATCCGCCAGGGCGCGAAGTACGACGCCGCCAAGCTGTCCGAATACCAGCGCGACCATTCGCTGTACATCGCCACCGCGCCGATGGAAGCGCCCACGGTGGCGCTGGCCGTGGTGGTCGAGAACGCCGGCTTCGGCGCCGGGGCCGCAGCCCCCATCGCCAGGCGCGTGTTCGACTACCTGCTGCTGGGCCAATACCCGAGCGAGGAAGACCTGGCTCTGGTGCGCGTGGGCCGCGCCGGTGCGCCGGTGGGCCAGCCGCGTGTGGCCACCGAGGTGCCGCTGCCGGGGCAGGCTGCGCCGGTGCCCGAAGCGGCAGCCTCCGAGGTTCAGGCCGGCATGCCGGCGCGGCCGGTGCCCGCTGTGCCCGATGTGCCCGATGTGCCTCCAGCGCCGCCGCCGCACGCACGGCCCGAGCCCGCGGCCCGCATCGCCACAGCTGCGACCGCGCGGCCATGAACACCATCTTCGAACAGGCCCCGGCCTGGCAACGCGCGCTGCGCGTCTTCCGCGGCTTCGACGGGCCGCTGCTGCTGTCGCTGGCGCTGCTGGCCGGCATCGGTCTGGTGGCGATGTACTCGGCCGGCTACGACCACGGCACGCGCTTCGTCGACCATGGCCGCAACCTGATGGTGGCGCTGGCGGTGATGTTCGTCGTCGCCCAGCTCAGCCCGCAGCGCATGCAGGCGCTGGCGCTGCCGTTGTACACGCTGGGCCTGGCTTTGCTGCTGGCGGTGGCGCTGTACGGCATCACGCGCAAGGGCGCGACGCGATGGCTGGACGTGGGCGTGACCGTCATCCAGCCCAGCGAGCTGATGAAGATCGCCGTGCCGCTGACCCTCGCATGGTGGTTCTCGCGCCGCGAAGGCCGGCCGCGAATGCCCGACTTCGGGGTGGCCTTCTTGCTGCTGGCGCTGCCCGTGGCCCTGGTGGCCAAGCAGCCCGACCTGGGCACGGCGCTGCTGGTGCTGTTCAGCGGCATCTATGTCATCTTCTTCGCCGGTCTGTCCTGGAAGCTGGTGCTGCCGGTGCTGGCCCTGCTGGCCGCGGCCATCGCCGCGCTGGTGCTCAGCGGCGACGCGCTGTGCCAGCCGGGGGTGGAATGGCCCGGGCTGCGCGAGTACCAGCGCAACCGCGTCTGCACCCTGCTGGACCCGACCAAGGACCCGCTGGGCAAGGGCTTCCACATCATCCAGGGCATGATCGCCATCGGCTCGGGCGGGCTGTCAGGCAAGGGCTTCATGCAGGGCACGCAGACGCACCTGGAGTTCATCCCCGAACGCACCTCGGACTTCATCTTTGCGGCCTTCAGCGAGGAGTTCGGACTGGCCGGCGTGCTGATCCTGCTGCTGGCCAACGCCCTGGTGATCTTCCGCGGCCTGATGATCGCGGCCGAGGCGCCTACCGTGTTCACACGCCTGCTGGCCGGCGCGGTGACGATGAGCTTTTTCAGCTACGCCTTCGTCAACATGGGCATGGTCAGCGGCATCCTGCCGGTGGTGGGCGTGCCGCTGCCCTTCGTCAGCTACGGCGGCACCGCAATGGTGACGCTGGGCCTGGGGCTGGGCATCCTGATGGCGATTGCACGCAGCCGCAGGCTGATGCCGTCTTGACGGCGCTGCACCCGGCTCGACCGTGACTGGGGCACGGCTGCACGGCCGCACGGCCGCACGGCGGTATGGCGGTATGGCGGTACGGCGACACGGCGACACGGCGGCACGGTCGCGGGGCCGCGGCGCTCACGCCCCCTGTCTCCAGCCTGGACCGTGCTGGCTGGTACGCGCGAAGCGCACCGTGAACAGTGCGCCGGGCGGCAACAGCGCCGGGGCATGGCGAGCGCGGGCGTCGGACACCGTCACGGTGGCGCCATGGCGTCCGGCGATCTCCTGCACGATGGCCAGGCCCAGGCCGCTGCCCTCCACCCCCGTGCCCAGGGTGCGGTAGAAGGGCCGGAAGACATGCTCGCGCTCGGCCGGCTCGATGCCCGGGCCGCTGTCCTCAACCTGCAGCAGCAAGGCCTCGCCGAAGGCATCGGGCCGCACCCGGACCGTCACCTGCCCGCCGGCCGGCGTGTAGCGCAGCGCGTTGTCCACCAGGTTGCGCACGACCTCGCCCAGCAGCACCGCGTCGCCATGCACCTCGGCCAGCGAGGCATCGTCGCCGCTGGGCAGCACGCCGTCGCCAGGACCCTCGTAGCCGATGTCCACCCCCAGCTCCAACGCACGCGGCACGAAGTCCTGCACGGCATGGCGCGTGACCTCGGCCAGGTCCACCGGCACGGCGCGCATCAGGCTGGCGCTGTTCTCGGCCCGTGCCAGCGCCAACAGCTGGTTGACCATGTGCGCCGCCCGTTCGCTCGACAGCGCAATCTGAAGCAGCGAAAGGCGCACCGATCGGGGGTCGGCCTGGCCGCCGTCGATCTCGCGCGCCACCAGTTCGGCCTGCATGCGCAGCCCCGCCAGCGGCGTCTTCAGCTGGTGTGCGGCGTCGGCCAGAAAGTGCCGCTGCGTGGCGATGGTCTTGTCCAGCCGCTGCAGCAGGTCGTTGATGGCATCGACCAGGGGTGCCACCTCGTCGGGCACGTCGTGCTGCGGGATCGGGCTCAGGTCGGTGCTGTCGCGGCCACGGATGCGCTGCTGCAGATCGGCCAACGGCCGGATGCCGCGCGACAGCGCCAGGAACACCAGCACCACCGCCAGCGGCAGGATCAGGAACTGCGGCAGGATCACGCCCTTGACGATGCCGGTGGCCAACTGCGAGCGTTTGTTCAGCGTCTCGGCCACCTGCACCAGCGACTCCGTGCCCTCGCCCGGGGGTGTCGTCGGCAGCCGCAGATAGGCCACGCGCACCGGTGTGCCGGCCAGCGTGTCGTCGCGGTACTGCACCGCGCCGGTCACCGGCCGCTCGTCGGTCGGCACCGGCAGCGACGCATCGCCGGCCACAAATTCGCCGCGTGGCCCCAGCACCTGGAAGTAGAGCTGGTCCTCGTCGTCGAGGCGCAGCATCGCGGCGGCCGCACGCTCCAGCTCGCCGCGCACCGCCACGGCGCCCCGCGCGTTCGGCGCGAGTGGACGCTGCGCCTGGCGCGCGACCGCCCTGGCCACCTCGGCCAGTTCGCGGTCGTAGGGCCTGTTGGCGATGGTCTGCGCCACGGTCCACGTGACAGCCAGGCTCAGCGGCCACAACAGCAGCAGCGGCGCCAGCAGCCAGTCCAGGATCTCGCCGAACAGCGACATCGGCTCGTGCCCGCTGCGAAAGCCCAGCACGCTGGTCGGCGGCGGGCCGTCGTCCACCGCCGCAGCGGGCGCGGTGCCGGCGCCCGCAGGTTCCGCCGTGCCGGGCGGCGGCACGGGCTCAGGCAGCGATCTTCTCCAGGCAGTACCCCAGCCCGCGCACGGTGGCGATGCGCACCGGCCCCTGCTCGATCTTCTTGCGCAGGCGGTGGATGTAGACCTCGATGGCGTTGTTGCTGACTTCTTCGCCCCATTCGCACAGGCGCTCGACCAGCTGGTCCTTGCTGACCAGGCGGCCGCTGCGCTGCAGCAGCACCTCCAGCAGACTCAGTTCACGCGCCGAGAGCTCGATCATCTGGTCGTTGATGTAGGCCACGCGCCCGGTGGCGTCGAAGGTCAGCGGGCCGTGCTTGATGACGCTGCTGGCACTGCCCAGCCCGCGCCGGGTCAGGGCCCGCACGCGCGCTTCGAGTTCCTGCAGCGAGAAGGGCTTGGCCATGTAGTCGTCGGCACCCAGGTCCAGGCCCTTCACCCGCTGCTCGACGCTGTCGGCCGCCGTCAGGATCAGCACCGGCACCGCCTTGCCGCGCGCCCGCAATTTGCGCAGCACCTCGAAGCCGTGCAGCTTGGGCAGGCCGAGGTCGAGAATGACGAGATCGAACTCGTGCGAGGCCAGCGCCGCATCGGCCTCGGTGCCACTGCCCACCTGGTCGACGGCGTAGCCCGCACTGCGCAGCGAACGCAGCAGCCCGTCGGCCAGCACCTGGTCGTCCTCGGCGATCAAGATGCGCATCGCGTTGTCTCCGTGCCCGCTTGGGGGCTGTTCTGGCTGTTCGGGCTGTCCTGGCGGTGATGACATCCGGGCGAGGGTCACTTCCCAAGACAGAACAGATTGATTCTAGGCACCGACCGCCGCCTCCCCCATAGGTGGCACCCCCCAAAGAGCTGTACGCGCATCCAGTTCATGCGCTAACATTGATGCACACAAGGAGAGCCCCATGGACGCACCCGTCAAAGCCCTGAACACCGAAAAAGCCAAGGCCCTGCAAGCTGCACTCGCACAGATCGAGAAGCAGTTCGGCAAGGGTTCGATCATGCGCCTGGGCGAAGGCGAGGTGATCGCGGACATCCAGGTCGTGTCCACGGGCAGCCTGGGCCTGGACATCGCACTCGGCGTCGGTGGCTTGCCGCGCGGGCGCGTGGTCGAGATCTACGGCCCGGAAAGCTCGGGCAAGACGACGCTGACATTGCAGGTCATCGCCGAGATGCAGAAGATCGCCGGCACCTGCGCCTTCATCGACGCCGAGCATGCGCTGGACATCCAGTACGCGCAGAAGCTGGGCGTGAACCTGCAGGAACTGCTGATCTCCCAGCCCGACACCGGCGAACAGGCGCTGGAGATCGTCGACGCGCTGGTGCGCAGCGGCAGCATCGACCTCATCGTCATCGACTCGGTGGCCGCGCTCACGCCCAAGGCCGAACTCGAAGGCGAGATGGGCGACAGCCTGCCCGGCCTGCAGGCGCGGCTGATGAGCCAGGCGCTGCGCAAGCTGACGGCCACGATCAAGAAGACCAACACCATGGTCATCTTCATCAACCAGATCCGCATGAAGATCGGCGTCATGTTCGGCAGCCCCGAAACCACGACCGGCGGCAATGCGCTTAAGTTCTACGCCAGCGTGCGCCTGGACATCCGCCGCACCGGCAACATCAAGAAGGGCGAAGAGGTCATCGGCAGCGAGACCAAGGTCAAGGTGGTCAAGAACAAGGTCAGCCCACCCTTCAAGACGGCCGAGTTCGACATCCTTTACGGCGAAGGCATCAGCCGCGAGGGCGAGATCATCGACATGGGCGTCGAGGCGCGCGTGCTCGACAAGTCCGGCGCCTGGTACGCCTACAACGGCGAAAAGATCGGCCAGGGCAAGGACAACGCGCGCGAGTTCCTGCGCGAGAACCCCGACATCGCGCGCGAGATCGAAAACAAGGTGCGTGAACACATGGGTATCCGCCCGCTCGAGGCCGAGGCAGCGGGCGGCTGAGCGCGGCCCCCCCGCTGCACGGTCACCGCACACGCACGGCACACGCGCGACATCGTCGCTGCCGTTCCAGTCCTTCGACGGCCGCCACGGGCCCGCGCCGCACGACATGGGTTTTGCAACGCTTTCGGTGAAGGGCCGCGCATTGCGCTGGCTGGCGCAGCGAGAACATTCGCGCCTGGAGCTGCAACGCAAGCTCGCGCGTCATGTGCAGGACACGCCCGAGACGAGTGCTGCGGCGCAGATCGCGCAGGCGCTCGACGAACTGGCGGCGTTGGGCTACCTCAGCGAAGTCCGCGTCGCCGAATCGGTGCTGGCCGCGCAGGCACCGCGGGCTGGCGCGCGGCGGCTCAAGCAGTTGCTGCAGGCCAAGGGACTGGCGCCCGAACTGGTGGCGCAGAGCCTGCAGCAAATGCGAGGCAGCGAACTCGACCGCGCCCGCGCCCTGTGGCAAAGGCGGTTCGGCAACTCTGCAGCCGACCCGCGTGAACAGGCGCGGCAGGTGCGCTTTCTGGCCGGGCGGGGCTTCGAGGGCGAGATCATCCGTCTCGTCGTACGCGGCCTGCCAGAAGAGTAGGCACTGACACCGCCGCTGTAAGCGCTTGCTGCATAGCAGCATGCTAAATTTGCGGCCGCGCTGCACGGGCGCTTCGCCCAGCGCCTTTCGCAAATGTTTTTCGCAAGCGCTTTTCCCAAGCGCCCATAGCAGGCGCATTTTCCAAGCGCATTTCCCCAGCGCTTCTCCCGAGTGCCCTCCCCAAGCGCCTCTCACAGGCGCTTGTGCCCACTGCCCGCCTCCCGCAACCCGAACGATGAGCCTTCCGCCCCCCGGTGCCCGGCGCCAGCCATTGCACCGTCGCCAGATGGACGTGCAGGTGTATGCGCGTGAAGACGGCTTGTGGGACGTCGACGCCACGCTCAGCGACGTGCGCTCGCGAGAAACGCGCTCGTCGCAAGGCATGCGCCCGGCCGGCAGCCCCATCCACGACATGACGTTGCGCTTGGTCGTCAACGCACAGCTGGTGATCCTGCAAGCCGGCAGCGAGAGCCGTGCCGTGCCGTACCGCGGCCTCTGCGAGCGCGTCAACGGCTCCGGGCCGCAAGCCGACGCAGACGCAGACGCAGACGCCGAGCCCGCCCACCCCGATGTCTACGCCCGCCTCGTCGGCCTGAATCTGCTGCGGGGCTTTCGCCAGGCGCTGCGTGAACGGATCGGCGGCATTGCCGGCTGCACACACCTGAGCGAACTGGCCCAGGTGCTGCCCACGGCCGTCGTGCAGGCCCTGGCCGGTGAGGTCATCGACACCCGTGGCACTGCCGAAGGCGCCAGCCAACCGTTCCAGATCGACCGCTGCCATGCGCTGCGCAGCGACGGCGACGCGGTGCGGATGCACTATCCGCGCTGGTACCGTCCGCCCTCTGATACGACCAATGCCGCCGACACGTCTGATACGGTCGATGCCGCCACCCTGCCGGCCCCGCACATTCCCCAGGAGACCCGATGAAGATCCACGAATACCAGGCCAAGGAACTGCTTCGTGCGCACGGTGTGCCCGTGCCGCGCGGCTACGCCGCTTTCACTGTGCATGAAGCACAGGAGGCGGCGCAAAAGCTGGGCGGCAGCGTCTGGGTGGTGAAGGCGCAGATCCACGCCGGCGGCCGCGGCAAGGGCGGTGGCGTCAAGCTGGCGCGCTCGCTGGCCGAGGTCGAGAGCCATGCCGGCGCCATCCTCGGCATGCAGCTGAAGACGCACCAGACCGGTCCGCAGGGCCAGAAGGTGCGTCGCCTGCTGGTCGAAGAAGGGGCCGACATTCGCAAGGAGTACTACGTTGCCGCGCTCACCGACCGCGCCACGCAGAAGGTCGCGATGATGGCCAGTTCAGAAGGCGGCATGGACATCGAGGAAGTGGCCCATGCCACGCCAGAGAAGATCCTCAAGGTCTTCGTCGATCCGCTCATCGGCCTCACCGACGCGCAGGCGACCACGCTGGCCACCGGCATCGGGGTGCCGGCCGCCACCGTGCCGCAAGCCGTCGACGTGCTGCAAAAGCTGTATGCCTGCTACATGGCCACCGACGCCAGCCTGGCCGAGATCAACCCGCTGATCCTCGAAGGTGCGCCCGAGGGCCAGCCGCAGACCATCAAGGCGCTGGACGCGAAGTTCACCTTCGACAGCAATGCCCTCTTCCGCCACCCAGAGATCGTCGCCTACCGCGACCTGGACGAAGAAGACCCGGCCGAAGTCGAGGCCAGCAAATTCGACCTCAGCTACATCAGCCTGGACGGCAACATCGGCTGCCTGGTCAACGGCGCCGGCCTGGCGATGGCGACCATGGACACCATCAAGCTGTTCGGCGGCGAGCCCGCCAACTTTCTGGATGTCGGCGGCGGCGCCACGGCCGAGAAGGTGACCGAGGCCTTCAAGATCATGCTGAAGAACGAGAACGTGAAGGGCATCCTGGTCAACATCTTCGGCGGCATCATGAAGTGCGACACCATCGCCGAGGGTGTGATCGCGGCATGCAAGGCCGTCAACCTGTCCGTGCCGCTGGTCGTGCGCATGAAGGGCACGAACGAAGATCTGGGCAAGAAAATGCTGGCCGACAGCGGCCTGCCCATCATCAGCGCCAACACCATGGCCGAGGCTGCCACAGCCATCGTCGCTGCCGTCCAGTGAGCCCGGAGAACATCACATGAGCATCCTGATCAACAAGGACACCAAGGTCATCACCCAGGGCATCACGGGCAAGACCGGGCAGTTCCACACCCGCATGTGCCGCGACTACGCCAACGGGCGCG
>JBBSCX010000080.1:0-11665 GCA_038249905.1 Burkholderiales bacterium | reverse complement strand
TGTTGGCCTGCCGATTGCCGGGGAAGATGGGGTGCGGAACCTCGCGGAAGTTGACGACGATCTGCGCGTCGCGCGCTGCCAGGCGCTTGCCCGTGCGCAGATAAAACGGCACGCCAGCCCAGCGCCAGTTCTGCACCTCGGTGCGCAGCGCCACGAAGGTGTCGCAGGTGCTGCCGGCGGGCACCTTGGCCTCGTCCTGGTAGCCGGGCACCGGCCTGCCGTCGACCATGCCGGCCTTGTACTGACCGCGGATCACATCGCGCGACACGCTCTCGGGCGTGAACGGCTTCAGGCTCTTGAGCACCTTGAGCTTTTCGTCGCGGATGGCGTCGGCGTCGCCGGTGGATGGCGGCTCCATCGCGATCATCGTCAGCAGCTGCAGCGCGTGGTTCTGGATCATGTCGCGCAGCGCACCGGTGCGGTCGTAGAAGTCGCCGCGGGTGCCCACGCCCAGGCTCTCGGCCAGCGTGATCTGGATGTTGGCGATGCTCTCGCGGCGCCACAACGGCTCGAACAGCGCGTTGCCGAAGCGCAGTGCAATCAGGTTCTGCACCGCGCTCTTGCCCAGATAGTGGTCGATGCGCAGCGCCTGGCTTTCGCTGAAGCTGTCGCGCACCGCGCGGTTGATCTCCTGCGCGCTGGCCAGGTCGTGGCCCAGGGGTTTTTCCAGCACCAGGCGCACCTTGGGCCCGTTCAGGCCGACGGCGCCGAGCTGGGCGCAGATCTGCGGGAACAGATGCGGGCTGGTGGCCAGGAACAGGACCGCGATGTCGGCGCCGCGGGCGTCGATCCAGTCCTTCAGACCGGCGTAGTCGCCCGGCTGCGACAGGTCCATGCGGCGGTAATGCAGCATCTCTGCGAAGCGCGCGAACTCCTCGTCGCTGGGGCGCTTGCTGACCTCGACCTCGGTGAAGCGCTCTTGTATGAAGGCGCGGTACTCGTCGTCGCTGCGCTCGTCGCGCGCCACCGCCAGCAGCCGCCCGCCGGGCGGCAATTTGCCATGGCGGAAGGCCTGGAACAGGGCCGGCATCAGCTTGCGCCAGGTCAGGTCGCCCGTGCCGCCGAAGAACACCAGATCGAAGGACATCAGGTTCACCCCCGCTGCCGTCGCAGTGCACTGGGTCGGTGTCCGCAATCGGCCATGTAAATTGAGTTTGGATGTAATTTAGTTACGCCACGGATGATGCATGAGTTCCATGGCCCGGTCAACGCGGTTGGCGGATCGCTGCTGAGCGGTGGGGCGGTGCGCCTGATCAGCGCTGATAGGCGCCCGGGGTCCAGCGCGTCTGCGGCGCCAGCGGCTGGATGCCGGTGGGCCACTTGAACTCGGCCTGCGGCGACAGGTCGAGCCCACTGTGGCGCCGTGGATCGACCCCGCTGCCGCGCCGGCTGCTGCCCGGCGGCAGCTCGAAAGCGTAGGTGTCGATGTCCAGCAGCGCGCCGAAGCTGACCGCGGCATTGCCCTCGAAACGCCCCGGTGCGCCCCAGCCGAAGATGCCGCCGCCGGCGGTCAGGTTGTTGACGGCCAGCACCTCGGTGTCGGCCGGCAGGCGGTCGCTGAAGACGCGCAGGAACCACGCGGGCAGCAGACGGTAGTTCAGCAGCGTGTTGTGGGCCAGCACCAGGCGGCTCCTGGGCCAGGCGCTGTCGTCGGCACCGAAGGCAATCAGGCCGATGTTCTGGCTCTCGCGGCCCTGGGCGATGACGTTGCCGATCAGCAGCGCGTCGCCGCCCGCCGGCAGGTCGACCGCATACGACGCACCGCCGCGCGGGCCGTCGTGGATGATGTTGTAGCGCAGCACCGTCTGGCGCGCGCGGCTCTTGATCAGGTGGCCTTCGAAGCCCTGCTGAAAGCGGCTGCCGACGGCCTCGAAACGGGCGATGCGGCCGATGTTCACCAGGTGGTAGAGGCCGCCGACGACCCGCGGCGCCATGCCGAATTCGGTGCTGTCGATGAAGACCTCGGCCGACTCGTCGTTGCTGGTGACGAGGCCGTGTTCGTTGTCCTGCAGGCGGCTGCGCAGCAGCTTCAGCCGCCCTCCTTCCAGGCGCACGCCAGCGCCGTCGGACTGCGTGGAGCGCGCGCCGCGAAACTCCATGCTGTCGATCGTGACCTCGCCGCCACGCACCGTCAGCAGCGCGCGGGCCGGGCCGACGCGGCCCTCGCCGTCGAACACCGGCAGGCGCCGGTCCGGCCCGCCCGGCAGGCCACGCAGCGTGAGACGGCGGTTCTCGATTACCAGGCCGATCTCGGTGTAGCGGCCGGGCAGCAGTTCGATGGTGTCGCCGTCCTGCGCCCGTTCCAGGGCCTGCGCCAGCGTGGCCGGCTGGCCGTCGGGCGAGGCGGTCAGGGTCTCGGCCGCGACGGCCGCGCCGCACAGACACAACGAAGACAGCGCCGCCAGCAGCCAGGGCCGAAGCATGTGGGGCCCGAACAGGCGGGACAGGATGTAAGTGTTTGTCACGACAGCAGGAAGTATCTCAGGCCGGGCACAGCCGCAGGCACCGACGGACGACGGCGCGGCCCCCAGGGCGGGGGTCCGATGGGGGCTACAGCGGCACCTCCACGCGCAACTGCCCCCAGCGCAGCACGGCCCCGCGCGGGCCGATGCGTTCGACCGTGACACCGGGCGCGGCGGCTTCGCCCTCGCGCACGATTTGACCGTTGGCAATGACGAAGCGGCTGGCGGCGTTGTCGGAATAGACCGAGCCGCCGATGTTCAGTGGCGGCCACTGCCGGCGTTGATCGGGTGTCAAGGCTGCCAGCGGCACGGGCGCCGGGAGGCTGGTCGGTGACGGCGGGGCGGAGGGTGCGGGTGCGGGTGCGGCGGCAGCGGTGGCAGCCGTGGTCGCGGGCGCGGCGGCCGTGGCCACGGGAGGCGCAGGCGCAGGCGAGGGCGGGGGCGGGGGCGCAGGCAGGGGCGCAGGGGGCATCGGCACCGTCGGCACGGCGGGCGATATCGCAGGCGATCGCTCAGCGGCGAGGGCGGGGGCCGGACTGGCATCGGCCACGCCAGGCACCGCGGTCGAAATCCCGCTGACACCCGCCACCTGGCCGAGCAGCGTCGGCCGCAGCAGCCATATGGCCATCCCCAACGCGGCCAGGCCGCCCGCGGCCGCCAGCAGGCGCAGCCGCCAACGCCCCTCGCCCTCGCCCGCTGCGGCCGCAGGCGGCCCGCCCGCGGGCATGCTCTGCGCATGCAGGCCGGGCACGGCGCCACGCCCCCGTTCGGCTTCGGCGCGGCGCAGAGCGTCGAGGATGGTGGACATGTCAGTGCCTTGCCGCCACGCGAAGGCGCGGCGGTGTCGCCATGGCGGCGGGCCATCGAAGTGGGCAAGGAAGCTTCATGTCAGCGCAAACGCAGTCGGGGTTCATCGTCGCCCGCAGCCAGTTGCAGACGCATCAGGGTCATGGGGCCGGCGCGGCCGTCCGGCGGCAGGCCCTGGGCGATCTGGAAGCGGCGCACCCGTTCGTCCAGTGCCGGGCCGGCACGGGTGCCGGGGCCCAGCGGCACCGCGGCGACGCCCGCGGCGTCCAGTCTGGCGGTCAACCAGGTCGGTGCGGCGGCGCGCACGGCGAAGGCGCCCGGCCCGGCAGCGGCAATCGCGCCCGGGTCGGCCGCGGGCGGCAGCCGCCACAGGGTCGCGAAATCACCGCGCCACAGCGGCGCCAGCAGGGCCAGCGGCAGGCGGACCGCGGCCTCGCGTGTCTGCAGCGTCGCCTCGGTGTCCGACAGGCCCGTCAGCAGCACCCACCCGCCTGTGCCGGCGGCATCGCGCAAGGGCAGCAGGCCCGGCCTGCCCAGCAGCCGCGCCGTCACCAGGCCCCCGGTGCCGCGGTAACAGGCAGCGCCTGCGGCCTGCGCCGCGCTGCAGGCATCGCCCCGGGCAAGTGTCAGCGGCCACAGTGCGGCCAGGGCGCGCCAGGCTGCGTCCTCGTCAGGCCAGGCCTGGGCCAGCACGCCCGCGGCGTCGGCCAGTGGGGGCAGCATGGCGTCGGACGGAGCGGCATCGGACGGGGTGGGGGCGGCGGGGGCGGTGGGTGTGTAAGCCGCCGTAGGCACGCGTGACAGGGCCGCGGCCGGTGCGGACGCCCCCACTGCCAGTGTCGCGGGCGGTGACTGCGCCGGACGCAATGCCAGCGCCGCGCCACCCACCAGCAGCACCAGCCCCAGCCCCGCCGCCAGCCACATGCCGCCCCTGGGCCGGGCCGGCGAGCGCGCGACGCCGAACACCTCGGCCGCGGCCTGCTCGACCAGCCGCACATCGACTCGCGACCGGCCCTGCGCATAGGCCGCCAGCAGCGCGCGGTCGCAGAGCAGGTTGATGCGCCGCGGCACGCCGCCGCTGAGCCGGTGCACGCGCACCAGAGCGGCGTCCTCGAACGGCAACTGCGCCGTCGCCCCGGCCACGGCCAGACGGTGGCGGACGTAGGGCGCGGTTTCGGCCGCAGCCAGCGCCGGCAGATGCCAGCGCGCGATCACGCGCTGCGCCAGTTGCTCCAGCTCCGGCCGCGCCAGCACTTCGCGCAATTCGGGCTGGCCGATCAGGATGATCTGCAGCAGTTTGCGCTCTGCCGTCTCGAGGTTGGTCAGCAGGCGCAGTTGCTCCAGCACCTCGGGCGACAGCGCCTGCGCTTCGTCGATGATCAACAGCGCCTGCTGGCCCTGGGCATGCGCCGCCAGCAAGAAGGTGTTGAGGGCATCGACATGGTCCTTCAGCGTCGGTCGCCCGCCGCTGCGCGCACTGACCGTCAGGCCGAACTCGTCGCACACCGTCTGCAGCAGTTCCAGCGCATCGAGCCGCGGATTGAAAACGTAGGCCACCTTGCAGTGGGCCGGCACCTGCTCCAGGAAGGCGCGGCAGACGGTGGTCTTGCCGGCACCGATCTCGCCCGTCAGCACGACAAAACCGCCGCCCCCGGCGACGCCGTACATCAGATGCGCCAGCGCCTCGCGATGCTGCGCGCTCATGAACAGGAAGTGGGGGTCCGGCGCGATGGAGAAGGGCTCCTGGCGCAGGCCGAAGTACGGGGCGTACATGGTCGGGAGGATAGCGGCGTGGCATGACCGGCTGCTGCGGGCGCGTTGCGGTCGACTCGGGGTGGCCTGGCTGTCGAGTGAGGGCGTCTTGCTGTGGCGAACTACTGCCGCCAAATGCGCGGCGGCGCGCTGTCCAGCGCCCAGGCGGAGCGGCGCCAGGCCGCGCGCACGCGGGTCAACATCGCCATTGCCGGCTCGATGCGGGTGGCCAGCAGGCGCAGCAGCACCAGGCGAGGGTCGGGCGAGGTCGCGCCGGCGATGACTTCGGCGGCGTCGATTTCGGAACCCGCACCCTCACCCGCAACCGCAACCGCACCCTCCGCTCCCGCCTCCGCACGTGCCGCGTCCAGCAGGGACTCGCGCAGCGCGGGGTCCAACGCCGTGCCGGCCGCGAACCACAGCGTGCCGGTCACGCGTCGCCCGGCAAAGCCCAGCGGACTGTCCAGCAATGTGCGGTCATCGGCGGCGATGCAGGCCCGCTCCAGCCACACGCCGGGCCAGGCCAGGTGTTGCTGGTAGCGCCCGCGCTCGAAGCCCTGTCCGGCAGCCGGCAGCCCCAGCGCCAGCAGGTCCCAGCCCAGCATCTGCGCACCGGGCGCCAGGTCCAATTGCAAGCGGTTGCTGGCGATGCAGCCGCTGTGCGCGATGCCCTCCATCGGCAGCCATTCCAGGCGCGCGCCCGGCTCCAGCCGCAGGGCCACGCGCTGCTCGGCCTGCTCGCCGTCGCTGCGGTACCAGCGGGTGGCGCCGGGCGAGGTGATCAGGGCATGGCAGCCGGCGCCGACCTGGGCGTCCAGGGCCAGCACATCGCCACCGACGATGCCGCCCGGCGGGTGCACCAGCACGTGGTGGCAGATGCCAGGGCCCTCGGGATACAGGCGCTGCAATACCCGCAGCGGGCCGTGATGAAGGTCCAGCGCCACCGTGCGATCGCCCTCGCGCCGGTAGTCCAACCAAAGGTGCCCCTGCCAGCTCACTGCAACAGGTCGAACAATGTGCGCGCCACCACCTTGGTGGCCCGCCGCAGGTCTTCCAGCACCAGGTGTTCGTCGGCGCGCTTGGCGTTGCTTTCCAGCACCGTGCGCGGGCCGGCGCCGTAGATGACTGCCGGCACCCCGTGTTCGCCGTACAGACGCACGTCGGTGTACAGCGGCGTGCCGACGATCGGCACCACCTCGCCGAAGACTTGTTGCGCGTGGTGCTGCACCGTCTGCGCCAGCACCTCGTGGCCCGGCAGCGCTTGCAGCGCATGCGCCAGCAGCAGTCGGCGGACGTGGGCCGTCACGCCCGGGCTCTGAGCCACGGCGGCGTCGATCAGCGCGCGCACCTCGGCCTCGACCGCGGCCGCGTCTTCCTCCGGAATCATGCGACGGTCCAGCTTCAGCACCACCTTGCCCGGCACGACGTTGGTGTTGCTGCCGCCCTCGATGCGGCCCACGTTCAGGTACGGGTGGGTGATGCCCGGCACCTTCGAACGCCGGCCGCGCAATACCGCGTTGTGCGCGTACAGCGCCGTCAGCAGGCGGTGGGCAGCCTGCAATGCGTCGATGCCGGTGTCGGGGTAGGCGGCGTGCGAGGCCAACCCGTTGATCGTCACCTCCAGCTGCAGGCAGCCGTTGTGCGCCGTCACCACCTGGTGGCTGAAACCGGCCGCGATCAGCAGGTCGGGCTTCGTCAGGCCGTGGCGCAGCAGCCAGCCGGGGCCGAGTTCACCACCGAACTCCTCGTCGTAGGTGAAGTGCAGCTCGACCGTGCCCCGCACCGGGCGCTGCGGCGCCGGCAGGGCGGCCAGCGCGCGCAAGGCGAAGGTATAGGTGGCGAAGTCGCTCTTGCTGACGGCAGCGGCGCGGCCATACAGGCGGCCGTCGGCGATCTCGCCGCTGTAGGGGCCATGCGTCCAGCCGTCTCCGGGGGGCACCACGTCGCCATGGGCGTTGAGGGCGATGACGGGGCGGCTGGCTGTCTCTTCTGCGGCGGCGCCACCGAAGTGCTGGCGCACGATCAGGTTGGTGATGGACTGCATGCCCTGGGCGAGCACCTGGTCTTCGGGCACAGGGTGAACTTCGGCGTGCAAGCCCATCGCGTCCAGCAGCGCGGCCGTGCGCTCGGCATGCGGCGCGTTGTCGCCGGGCGGGGTGTCGGTGGGGACCTGCACCAGGGCCTGCAGGAAAGCCACCTCGGTGTCGAAGTGCGCGTCGATCCAGGCGTCGAGCTGGGCGTGGGACTGAGCGTGAGCCGGATCCTGGGCATGGTCGTGGGCTTGGCCATGAGCTTGGCCATGAGCTTGGCCGCGAGTTTGGCCATCTGCGTCGTTCATGCCAGCTCCGCGGCCAGGTCGTCGAGCATCCGCTCGAAGGCTGCGACGCACAACTCGGCGTCGTCGGCGCTGATGCTTTCCAGCGGGTTGTGGCTGATGCCGGCGTTGCCGCCGCGAACGAACAGCATCGCCTGCGGCATGACTTCGTGCAGCTTCATCGCATCGTGACCGGCGCCACTGGGCATGCGGTGCACCGGCAGGCCCAGGGCCGCCACCGCGCGCTCCCAGCGCCGCTGCCAGACGATGTCGCTGGGCGCGGCGGCGGCCGCCAGCGTGGGCTGCAGACTGAAGGCCAAGCCACGCCGGATGCAAATGGCAGTCAGTTCGGCAAGGACGTCAGCCGCCAGCGCGTCGCGGGCGGCATCGGTCGTGGCGCGCAAGTCCAGGCTGAAGCGGCAACGGCCGGGCACGACGTTGATGGAGCCGGCGGGCACCTCCAGGATGCCCACGGTGCCGACCGTGCCGGCCGTGGCCGCGGCAGTGGCTGAAGAGCGCCGTTCGACGAACAGGATCAACTCGGCCACGGCCACCGCCGCGTCGCGCCGCTGCCCCATCGGCGTCGTGCCGGCATGGCTGGCCTGACCGGAAATTTCGCCGAGAAAGCGCACGCTGCCATTGATGGATGTGACGACGCCCAGCGGCAGGTCCAGCGCGTCCAGCACCGGGCCCTGCTCGATGTGCACCTCAACAAAGCCGAGGTACTGCGCCGGGTCGCGCCGCAGCGCGTGGATGGCGTCCATCGTGCCGGGCAGGCCAGCGGTATGCATGGCCTGGCGCATGCTGATGCCGTCGACATCGGTCTCGTCCAGCCAGGCCGGGTCGAAGCGCCCAAGCAGGGCCGACGCGGCCAGAAAGGTGGCCTTGTAGCGCTGGCCCTCTTCTTCCGCGAAGGCCACGACCTCGATGCCGAATGGCAAACGTCGACCCGCCGCGTGCAGGCCGCGCACCACCTCCACCGGCACCAGCACGCCCAATCGGCCGTCGTAGCGCCCGGCGTTGCGCACAGTGTCGTAATGGCTGCCGGTCAGTACCTTTTTGACGTCACTGGCTTCACTGGCTTCACTGCCGCCAGCCGCGGCGCCCTCTGTCAAGGCGCCCGGCCTGCCGTCGTACACCCCGACGACATTGCCCACCGCGTCCACCTGCACATGGTCGAAGCCGGCTTGCTGCATCCAGGCCTGCAGTTGTGCCGCCACAGCCTGGTGCGCTGCCGTCAGGTAGGTGACGGTGAGCTCGCCACGCTCGGCAAACCCCGGGTCGCTGTGCACGGCCAGGGCCTCGGCCTGGTCCCACACCCGCTGGCCGCGCGCAGGCACCACGCCCAGGCGCTCGCTCAGTCGCTCGTTCAGTCGCTCGTTCAGTCGCACTTCGGCGATGCGATGGATCTGGCGCAGGCATTCCGCGAACTCGAAGTCGGGGTGACCGGCCATGCGGCGCGAGAAGGTGTCGATGATCTGGCTGCGGCTCAGGCCATCGCCGCGCGGCCCGCGCACGGCCAGGATGAAGGGCCAGCCGAAGCTGGCGTTGTAGGCGGCATTCAGCTGCTGCAGTTGCGCAAATTCGTCGGGTGTGCAGTGCGTCAGCCCGGCTTTCGACTGCTCGGCCGTGCTCTCGGCCGTCAGCGCCTGCGCCACCATGGCCTTGCCGGCCAATTCAGGGTGGGCGCGGATCAGACAGAGTTGCGCCTCGTGTGGCGCCTCGCGCACGGCCAGCACCAGGGCGCGCTTCAGCGCCGCCAGCGTCGGCCAGCCCTCCGCCGGGCGTGTCGGCCAGGCGGCATCGGCGATCCACGGCGAATGTTCGTAAATGCCGTCCAGCAGCGCCACAAAGGGGCTGCGGTCGGCGGAGTTCAGCCTGTGCAGGCTCAGCGGCGTGGTGCTCGTCATCGGGTGGGTCATGTTCTCGTCAACCCCACGCAAAGGCCGTGCCGGCATCGAAAGGGTGCACCTGCTGCCAATGCCGCGCGATGTCGATGCGCCGCGCCACCCACACCCTGTCGTGCGCCTGCACATGGTCCAGGAAGCGCTGCAGCGCGCGCATGCGTCCGGGCCGCCCCAGCAGACGGCAGTGCATGCCGATGCTCATCATCGACGGCTGCCGCTCACCTTCGACGTAATGCACGTCGAAGGCATCGCGCAGGTAGCGGAAGAAGGGTTCGCCATCGCTGTAGCCCTGGGGCAGCGCAAAGCGCATGTCGTTGCAGTCCAGCGTGTAGGGCACCACCAGTTGCGGCACGCGCACACCGTCGCTGCGCGCCACGTGCAGCCAGAAGGGCAGGTCGTCGCCATAGTGATCGCTGTCGTAGGCGAAGCCGCCGAAGTCGGCCACCAGACGGCGCGTGTTGGGGCTGTCGCGGCCGGTGTACCAGCCCAGGCCGTGGATGGGTTCACCCTGGCCGCCCTGCCCGTCATGTCCGCCATGCCCGCCATGCCCGCCATGCCCGTCATGCCCGAAATCGGCACCGCGCGGCCCCGTCATCTGCGCCATGACCTGCATGGCGATGTGCATGTGCTCGCGCTCGGTGGCTTCGTCGATCTGCTGGTAGTTGATCCAGCGCCAGCCGTGGCAGGCGATTTCGTGGCCGCCCTCCACAAACGCGGCGGTGACCTCGGGGCAGCGCTTCAAGGCCATCGCCACGCCGAACACCGTCAGCGGCAAGCCGCGGCCCTCGAATTCGCGCAGCAGACGCCAGACGCCGACACGGCTGCCGTATTCGTAGATGCTCTCCATGCTCAGGTGCCGCGCCGGGTAGCCCGGCGGGTTGGCCAGCTCGGACAGGAATTGCTCGCTGCCGGCGTCGCCATGCAGCACGCTGTTTTCGCCGCCTTCCTCGTAGTTCAGCACGAACTGCAGGGCCACACGCGCATTGCCGGGCCACTGCGGGTGGGGCGGATGGCGGCCGTGGCCGCTCAGGTCGCGCGGGTAGGGGTGGCTTGAATGGGCGGGCGTCGTGGTCATCGGCAGGCGCGGTCTATGCTTGCAGTTTATGCACTGCAACATGCGCCGCCACAAACACGGCGACTGAACCATGGGCCGACTCAGCACCCACGTCCTCGACACCGCCCATGGCTGCCCGGCAGCCGGCATGCAGGTGGTGCTGCAACGCGTCGCCGACGACGGCTTCATGCAGACCCTGCGCGAAGTCACGCTCGACGCCGACGGCCGTGCCGGCGGGCCGCTGCTGGAAGGCGCCGACCTGGCACCGGGCCGCTACCGCTTGCTGTTCTCTGTCGCCGACTATTTCCGCGACCGTGGCCTGGCCCTGCCCGAGCCGCCTTTCATCGACACCGTGCCGCTGGACTTCGGCATCGCCGACGCCGCCGGCCACTACCACGTGCCGCTGCTGGTGAGCCCCTGGTCGTACAGCACCTACCGCGGCTCCTGAAGCCGCCCGCGCCGTGGAAAGCTATGTCCTGGACTGGCTCAACCTGCTGCTGCGCTGGGCGCATGTGGTGGTGGCGATCGCCTGGATCGGCTCGTCGTTCTACTTCGTCTTTCTCGACAACAGCCTGACGCCCCCGGCCGACCCCGCCCTGCGCGACAAGGGCGTCGGCGGCGAGTTGTGGGCCGTGCACGGCGGCGGCTTCTATCACCCGCAAAAGTACATGGTCGCCCCGGCCGCCCTGCCCTCGAACCTGCACTGGTTCTACTGGGAGAGCTACAGCACCTGGCTGACCGGCTTTGCGCTGTTCACGGCCATGTACCTGGTCAATGCCAGCACGTTTCTGATCGACCGCACGGTGCACGACTGGTCGCCGGCCGCCGCCATCGCCAGCGCCCTGGGCTTCCTGGTGGCGTTCTGGGTCTTCTACGACCTGATCTGCCGCTGGCTGGGGGAGACACGCAGCGAAGGGCGCGCGAGGGTGGGCGGCGACGCCCGCGTCGGCGCGGCGGTGGCTGTGTTCGTGATTGCGGCGTCGTGGCTGGCCTGCCAGTTGTTCGCCGGCCGCGCCGCCTTCTTGCTGGTGGGTGCGATGCTGGCCACGGCGATGAGCGCCAACGTCTTCTTCTGGATCATCCCGGGGCAGCGCAAGGTGATCGCGCAGATGAAGGCGGGCCTGCCGGTGGAGGCCATCCACGGCCAGCGCGCCAAGCAGCGCAGCGTGCACAACACCTACTTCACCCTGCCGGTGCTGGTGGCGATGCTGTCCAACCACTACGGCTGGTTGACCAGCGGGCCGCACAACTGGGCCGTGCTGGCACTGCTGATGGCCGCGGGCGCATTGATTCGCCACAGCTTCGTCGCCCGCCACCAGGCCCTGGTGCAGGGCCGGCGCGTGCCCTGGGAACATGCCATCGGCGGCAC
>JBBSCX010000079.1:0-11668 GCA_038249905.1 Burkholderiales bacterium | reverse complement strand
GTCAGCCATCGACCAGACCACTGGGGTGCGTTACGGGCCTGTACGTTCGACCTGAGCGGGCGACGACCGCAGAACTCCACGGCCGGACTGGTGTCGATGTACCAAGGACCGCCAGCAGGCGGGTTGGGTTCGACAGAACGCGGGCTCAGGCGGGCTGCGCCAGGCGGAACGCAGACTCAGGCGGGCTGCGCCCGACGGAACGCAGACTCAGGCGGGCTGCGCCCGACCTGGGGCCGCGGCCACCGCCGCCGCCATTTCCTTGCGGTAACGATTGAGCTCCTGCACGCTGGCGAAGCTGCGCTCCATCAGCAGGCTCAGGTTGTGCAGGATGCGGTCGACGACCTTGTTCTCCCACACGCTGTCGAACTGGATCTGCTTGTCCAGCCATGCCTCCAACCAGGCCGGGTCGGGCAGGCGGCTCTGGATGGTGTCGCGCGGGAACAGGCTGGCGTTGACGTGCAGGTTGGTCGGGTGCAGTGCCTGTGCCGTGCGCCGTGCGCTGGCCATCAGCACACCCACCTTGGTGAAGGCGGCACGCGCCTCGTCGCCGAACTTGCCCAACGCCCGCTTCATGTAGCGCAAGTAGGCGCCACCGTGGCGGGCCTCGTCGCGCGCCAGGGTCTCGTAGATGGCCTTGATGACGGGCTCGTTGTGCCATTCGGCAGCGCGGCGGTACCAGTGGTTCAGGCGGATCTCGCCACAGAAATGCATCATCAGCGTTTCCAGCGCCGGGGCGGGGTCGAACTCGAAGCGTACCGCGTGCAGTTCTTCTTCGGTCGGCACCAGCTCGGGGCGGAAGCGGCGCAGGTACTCCATCAGCACCAGGCTGTGCTTCTGTTCTTCGAAGAACCAGACGCTCATGAAGGCGCTGAAATCGCTGTCGTCGCGGTTGTCGCGCAGGAACATTTCCGTCGCGGGCAGGGCTGCCCACTCGGTGATGGCGTTCATCTTGATGGTCTGCGCCTGCTCGTCGCTGAGCGCACTGGCATCGAAGCGATCCCAGGGAATGTCGCTGTCCATGTTCCAGCGCACGGCTTCGAGTTGCTTGAAAAGTTCGGGGTAGAGCATCGCCGGGCCTTGTAAAGAGGCAGAGGGTGCGCCAACGGACATGGCCCTGTCATTCTAGGGACGACCAGGCGCGGCTGCGATCAGGATGGCTACCCGGTGGCAAAGCGCATACCCGCTGCGCGCCTGGCGGTTGGCGGCTGGCGCCGGCTCAATGCCCGGCGCTGCGCCAGCGCTGCAGCGCGGCCGGCACCGCGGCCAGGCTGGCCATGGGCTCCACGCCGTCCAGCGGCCTGCGGTGCAGCACCGGCGCGCTGCCACCGGCCCACAGCCGCGTCGAGGGCGGCAGCTTCAGCCGCAGTTCGGCCAGACTGTCGGTGACCTGGTTCGGGTTCATGCAACCGGAAAAGCCCAGCGCGACGATGTCGGCACGGAGCGCGGCGGCCGCCAGCACGATGTCCCACAACGGCGTCTGCACCCCCAGCGAGACGCAGGGACAGCCTTCGAGCGCCATCACCGCCTGGGCCATCAGCAGCCCCAGGCCGTGTGGTTCGCCGGGCAGGGTGGTCAGCAGCACGCGCGGGCCGCTGTCGGACGCGGGTGGCAGCGAGGCGATGGCCACGCGCAGCACGGTCTGGGCCGCCTCGGTATACAGATGCTCTTCGAAGATCTGCAGCTGGCCGCGAATCCAGGCGTCGCCGACCACCCCGCACAGCGGCCCGATGAAGTCGATGACAAAGCGCTGCACCCCCAGGCGCGCCAGACAGCGCCGCATCTCGGCGTGCAGTGCAGGCACATCGTGGCTGCGGATCAGGGCCAGCATGGCGCCGGGGTCGAAGGCCTCGGGCGGGACCGAAGACGCCGGGGACGCTGGCGGCGCTGGCGGCTCGACGGCGGCGTCGCTGAGGTGCTGCAGATCGACAAAGCTGAGCGTGACGATGCGTCCGGGCCGGTGGCCCGCATCCATCAGCCGCTTGATGGTGCGCAATTTCTCGACCTGGTCGAGCGTGTAGGCACGTTCGCCGATGGCGTCACGGCCCGGCGCCGGAAAGCCGTAGCGACGTTCCCAGACGCGCAGGGTGTCCTTGCTCAGTCCGGTGTCACGCTCGACAGCAGCGATGGACAGCGTCAGGGAGGCGATGCGAGCACGGTCGTTCAAAGCGGATGCAATGGGTAGCGGGGCGGAACGACCGCACGGCCCGATGGGCGCAGCGGGATGTCCAGGGCAAGGCAACTCATATCCGTAAGCCCTGGCCTAATATAGGACAGCGCCCATGCTTTGAACAGGACAACACTGGTCATGAATTCCTTGCTTCTCTTCGTCTTCCGCCGGGCGTCAGGCCTGTTGCTGGGTGCCGCGCTGCTGCCTGCCCAGGCCGCGCCGACCGCGACGGCACCTGCCGTGGCGCCCGCGACCGTCCTGGCGACAACGGCAGCGCCGACCTGCCCGCCCTTGCTGCGCCACAGCCTGCTGCGGCTGCAGGACGAGCGCCCGGTGGACCTTTGCAGCCACGCCGGCAAGGTGGTGCTGGTGGTCAACACCGCCAGCCATTGCGGCTACACCCGACAGTACGCCGGTCTGGAAGCGCTGCACAAGACCTACGGCCCGCGCGGCTTCGTCGTACTCGGCTTTCCGTCGAACGACTTCGGCAGCCAGGAGCCCGGCAGCAATGCCGCCATCGCCGAGTTCTGCGAGAACACCTTCAACGTGCGCTTCCCGATGTTCACCAAAACCAGCGTGCGCGGCAACGGAGGAGCGGCCGTCAACCCGCTGTTCGCACAGCTGGCCGAGCGCACCGGGCAGCGGCCGGGCTGGAACTTTCACAAGTACCTGATCGGCCGCGACGGGCGGGTCGTCATCAGCCATCCGTCGGCCGTCGAACCCGAAAGTCGAGACCTCGCCCAGGACATCGAAAGACTGCTTCAGTCGAAGTAGTACTATTCGGTCATCTGACGACCGTTTGGTTTTGTGTGGGCCGGGTGCTGTATTTTTGGGTGGCGTAGGGGGTGGCGTGTGTATTTCGACCTGCTTTTGACTTCGTTTCAGCGCCTGCATGCGGAACTTGCGGGCCGCCGGGCAGTCCCACCGCTGCTGTCGGCCGTTGTTCCTCGTTGGCACAAGGCGGGCACATGTTGATTTCACTGTCGTGCGGTCGGCGGGCTTGGTCCGCTGCAATCCCGAGGCGGGTTTTCTCCTCCCTCCTCCTCCCTCCCTGTTCCGCCACGGGGCGCCGCACGACAGCTTTTCTTCAGGCCGGGCCGGCTGCTGAAGCGCCCGGCATTGTCTTGCGCAGGGACTGCGCATGAAGCGGGTAGCGGTGGTCGGCTCGGGCATCTCGGGCCTGGCGACAGCGCACGCGCTGGCGGGCGAGGCGCAGGTCACGCTGTTCGAAGCTGGCGACTACTTCGGCGGCCACACCCACACGGTGGACATCACGCTGGCGGGGCCCGACGGTCCCGTCACGCATGGCGTGGACACCGGCTTCCTGGTCTTCAATCACCGCACCTATCCGCATTTGGTGCGGCTGTTTGCCGAACTGGGGGTGGAGACGACGGCCTCCGAGATGTCGTTCTCGGTCCAGGCCCGCCAGGACCGCCTGGAGTGGAGCGGCTGCGACCTGAACACCGTCTTCGCGCAGCGCAGCAACCTTGTGCGCCCGCGCTTTCTGGAAATGCTGCGCGATGTGCTGCGCTTCAACAAGCTCACGACAGCCATCGCCGAACGCGGCCACGACGCCGAACTGGCCGAGCCCATCGGCGACTTCCTGGTCCGCGAGCGCTTCGGCAGCGCTTTCCGCGACTGGTACTTCCTGCCGATGGTCGGCTGCATCTGGTCGTGCCCGACCGACCAGATGTTGCGTTTCCCGATCGGCACCATGATCCGCTTCTGCCACAACCACGGCCTGATCCAGGTCACCGACCGGCCGCAGTGGCACACCGTGCGCGGCGGCGCGAAGCATTACGTGCAAAAGATGCTGCAGTCAGTTCCGGATGCGCGCCTGAACACCCCCGTGCGCAATGTCAGGCGCGTGCCCCCGGGCGACGGGCATGGCGGGGTGATGGTGGCCACCGACCACGCCAGCGAGCGCTTCGACGAGGTCGTGCTGGCCTGCCACAGCGACCAGAGCCTGGCCCTGCTGGCGGATGCCACCGCCGCCGAGCGCGAAGTGCTGGGCGCCATCCGCTACCACCCGAATCGCGCCGTGCTGCACACCGATGCCAGCGTGCTGCCGCGGCGCAAGCTGGCCTGGGCGGCCTGGAACTACGCCCGTGCCGCCGACACCGGGCGCGAGCAGGCCGCCGTGTGCCTGCACTACCTGATCAACCGCCTGCAGCCGCTGCCCTGGTCGCAGCCGGTGGTCGTGTCGCTGAACCCCGACCCGGCGCACCCGCCCGACCCCGCCAGCGTGCTCGGGCAATGGGACTACAGCCATCCGGTGTTCGACGCCGCGGCGGTGCAGGCGCAGGGTCGCCTGCCCGAATTGCAGGGCCGGCACCATGTGTGGTTTGCCGGTGCCTGGACCCGCTACGGTTTCCACGAGGACGGCCTGATGTCGGCGCTGAACGTGGTGCAGGGCCTGCGCCAGCGCGGGCTGGGCGTGGAAATGGCAAAGGCGGCCTGAGCCGATGCGCGCGTCACAGGCAAACACGCCGGCCCCGTCGCGGGCCCCGCTGGATGGCGCCGGCACGCCGCGGGCCCAGATCGGCCATGGCGAGGTGCGGCACCACCGCCTGCGGCCCAGCGAGCATGCCTTCGCCTATCCCACCTATTTCCTGATGCTGCCGATGCGCAGCCTGCGCGCGCGGCCCGAGCCGGCGCTGCGCCGCAACCGTGCCGGTCTGCTGAGCTTTCACGACCGCGACCACGGCGACGGCAGCAGCGACGCACTGGCCTGGCTGGACGGCCTGCTGGCCAGCGAGGGCATCACCGATGCCGACGGCGAGACCTGGCTGCACTGCTATCCGCGGGTGCTGGGCTACGTCTTCAAGCCGGTCAGCTTCTGGTACTGCCACCGCGCCGACGACAGCCTGGCGGCGATCGTGGTCGAGGTCCACAACACCTTCGGCGAGCGCCACTGCTATCTGCTGGCAGGGCCGCAACTGGGCTGGGGCCGCGAGTTGCGGGCGCAAAAGGTGTTCCATGTCTCGCCCTTCTGCGATGTGCAGGGCAGCTACCGCTTCCGCTTCATGCGCACGGCAGAGCGCACCGTGGCCCGCGTCGACCACGACGACGAGACCGGCCCGCTGCTGCTGACCAGTGTCAGCGGCCGATTGCAAGCGCTGACAGCCGCCAGTGCGCGCCGCGCCTTCTTCGGCAGCCCGCTGATGACGCTCGGCGTGATCCTGCGCATCCACTGGCAGGCGCTGCGGCTGTGGCTCAAGCACGTGCCCTTCTTCGGCAAGCCGACGCCGCCGCAGGCCTTCACCAGCCGCTGAGCCGCTGCGCCGCTGCACATCGCTGCGAAATGCCATTGATCACCACCGACTCCACATCCACCTGTACCCGCCGTTCGTAACGTTCACGCATGACCACCTCCACCGCCTCCACAGTCGCCCTGCCGGCCACCGCACCGTCCGCAGCCCGCACCGTCTTCCGCCTGCTGGCCAAATTGCAGGTCGGCACCCTCGACGTGCAGTTGCCCGATGGCGAGCAAATGCACTTCGGCCCGCGCGCCCCGGCGGACGCGGCCCCGGGGCCACGTGCTGCCATCCGCTTGCTGGACTGGCGCGTGTGCAGCGCCGCCTTGAAAAGCGGCGACATCGGCTTTGCCGAGGCCTTCATCGAAGGCGGCTGGACCAGCCCCGACCTGGTGGCGCTGCTCGAGCTTTTCATCGCCAACCGCGCCGCCATCGAGGGTGTGATCTATGGCACCTGGTGGGGCTCGCTGCTGTACCGCGCGCGCCATCTGTTGAACCGCAATTCACGCCGCGGCTCGGCCAAGAACATCCATGCCCACTACGACATCGGCAACCCGTTCTACCGCCTGTGGCTGGACGAGACGATGAACTACAGCAGCGCGCTGTTCGAGGGCGATCCCGCCCGGCCGATGGCCGAGGCGCAGCGCGCCAAGGTGCGCCGCGCATTGCGTGAATGCGCCGTGCAGCCCGGCCAACGGGTGCTGGAGATCGGCTGCGGATGGGGCGCACTGGCCGAGGCCGCCACGGCCGAGTTCGGTGCCCATGTGACCGGTCTGACGCTGTCCACCGAGCAGCTGCAATTCGCACAGGACCGCTTGCAGCGCCAGGGGCTGGCGGCGCAGGGCGAACTGCGCCTGCAGGACTACCGCGACGTGCCCGAGACCGGCTTCGATGCCGTGGTCTCGATCGAGATGTTCGAGGCCGTGGGTCGCGAGTATTGGGGCAACTTCTTCAACACCCTGCGCGACAAGCTCAAGCCGGGCGGCCGCGCCTGCATCCAGACCATCACCATTCGCGACGACCTGTTCGAGCGCTATGTGCACGGCACGGACTTCATCCAGCAGTACATCTTCCCTGGTGGCCTGCTGCCCAGCGCCGAAGCCTTCCGGGCCGAGGCCGCCAAGGCCGGGCTGCAGGTGGTGAATGAACTCGCCTTCGGCCCCGACTACGCCGAGACCTTGCGCCGCTGGCGACTGGCCTTCCTGGACCGCGACGCGCAGGTGCGGCGGCTGGGCTTCGACACCCGCTTCATGCGCGTGTGGGAGTTCTATCTGGCCTATTGCCAGGCGGCGTTCGCCACCGGCAACACCAACGTCGTGCAGTTCACGCTGGTGCGCTCATGAGCGTCGACCCGGGCCGTCGGCGCGTGATGCTGGCCCTGGCCGCACCGGCGCTGGGTGGCTTCGGGACAGGTCTGCGGGCACAGACGGCGCCTTCGGCACCGCCCCCGGAACTGGCCGAGGCCCTTCCCGGCGCACGCCTGCAGGGCAGTCGGCGCTACCGCTACTTCGCCATCCACGTCTATGACATCCGGCTGTGGGCCGGCGCGCAGGCGGTGACGGCCGCCAATTGGGCCGAACAGCCGCTGGCGCTGGAATTGCTGTACGCGCGCAAGCTGGCGGGCCGGCAGATCGCCGAGCGTTCGCTGGAAGAAATGAAACGCCAGGGCGAGATCGGCACGGCCGAGTCCGAGCGCTGGCTGGCCGCGATGAGCGCCGCTTTCCCTGACGTCGCTGACGGCGACCGCCTGACCGGCGTGCAACTGCCGGGCCGGGGCGCGCGCTTCTTCTTCAACGGCAAGCTGCGCAGCGAAGTCATGGATGCCGCCTTTGCGCGAGGCTTCTTCGGCATCTGGCTGGCGCCACAAAGCAGCGAGCCCGCGATGCGCGAAGCCCTGCTGGGCACAGCGCGCTGACCGCGGCCTGCGGCGCAGCCCATGAACACCCGCAATGCGGCTGACACAGCCGGCGCGGCCGTTGTGCCCGCCCAAGCCTGGCGCGGGGGCTGGACGCAAGGCCTGAGCTATGGCGGGCTGGGTCTGCCGCTGGCTTTTGTCGCGCTGCCGCTGTACGTCATCCTGCCCAGCCACTACGCCAGCGAGTTCGGCGTGCCGCTGGCCACGCTGGGCGCCCTGCTGCTGGGCGCACGGCTGTTCGACGCCTTCACCGACCCCGTCATCGGCCGCTTCGTCGATGGCTGGTTCGCACGTTCGGTGGCCATCGTGCTCGGCGCGATGGCGGTCTCCGCGGTATTGCTGGCGTTGGGTTTTCGCGGCCTGTTCTTCCCGCCCGTGGGCGGCGGAGATGCGCTGCTGTGGTGGGCTGGCGGACTGCTGGCGCTGAGCTACCTGGCCTACAGCGTGCTGACCGTGGCCCACCAGAGCTGGGGCGCCCGACTGGGGGGCGACAGCGCGCAGCGCGCGCGCATCGTGTCCTGGCGCGAAGGCCTGTCGCTGGTGGGCGTGCTGGTGGCCAGCGTGCTGCCTTCGCTGGCCGGCATGTCGGTGGCGACGGCGGTGTTTGCGGTGCTGCTGAGCATCGGCCTGGCGCTGTTGTGGCGCGCACCGCTGCCGCAGGTCAGCGCGGCTGGCGTGGCGCTGCCGTCGATGCTGGCGCCATTGCGCACACCGGCCTTTCGCCGCCTGCTGCTCATCTATCTGGTCAACGGCGTGGCCAGCGCCGTACCGGCGACCCTGGTGCTGTTCTTCATCCGCGACCGCCTGCAGGCCCCTGCCTTCGAGCCGCTGTTCCTGGCCAGCTACTTCGCTGCCGGCGCACTGAGCATGCCGCTGTGGGTGCGTGCAGTGGCGCGCTTCGGGCTGGCCCGAAGCTGGCTGGCGGGCATGCTGCTGGCGGTCTTCACCTTCGCCTGGGCGGCCCTGCTGGGCGCCGGCGATGTCGTGGCCTACACCGCCGTGTGCGTGGCCAGCGGCATCGCCCTGGGCGCCGACCTGACCCTGCCCGGCGCGCTGCTGGCCGGCGTCATCCAGCGCGCCGGCCACGGCCAGCAGCTGGAGGGCGGCTACTTCGGCTGGTGGAACTTCGCCACCAAGCTCAATCTGGCGCTGGCCGCCGGCATCGCGCTGCCGCTGCTGGGCGTTTTCGGCTATGCGCCCGGCGGCCGCGACGAGGCCGCACTGCAGGCGCTGACGCTGGCCTACTGCCTGCTGCCGTGCCTGCTGAAACTGTGCGCGGTGGCGCTGCTGGCGCTGCTGTGGATCCGCATCGAGAAGGAATGAACGACATGACACCGAACCTTGCATCCGGCGTATCCGGCAGGTCCCGCCCCGCGCTGACCCGCCGCAGGGCCCTGGGCGCCGCGGCGCTGGTGGCCGCGGTGGCTTTTGCCGGCTGCGCCAGTGCCCCCGCCCCGGGCGACTACGCGGCCGAGACGCCCGTGCTCGACCTGAAGCAGTACTTCAATGGCGAACTGACCGCGCACGGCATCTTCACCGACCGCGGCGGCAAGGTCGCGCGCCGCTTCGTCGTGCAGATGACCGGCTCCTGGCAGGGCAACGAAGGCACGCTGGACGAGCGCTTCACTTACAGCGACGGCAAGACCGAGCGCCGCGTCTGGCGCCTGACCGACCTGGGCGGCGGCAAGTGGCGCGGCCGCGCCGACGATGTCGTCGGCGAGGCCGTGGGCGTGGCTGCCGGCAATGCGCTGAACTGGCGCTACACACTGAAGCTGCCGGTGGACGACAAGGTGTACGAGGTGCAGTTCGACGACTGGATGTACCTGATGGACGAGAAGGTGATGCTGAACAAGGCGGTGATGAGCAAGTTCGGCATCCGCCTGGGCGAGGTCACGCTGTCCTTCACCAAGCCCTGACCGCCCCACTCACCCAACCACTGTCCACTCCAGGCCGTCCCATGTCCCTGAATCCCCGCTTCGACCGCTGGTCGGGCAAGACCGTGTGGCTCGTCGGTGCCTCCTCCGGTATCGGCCGTGCCACCGCCGTACTGCTGCATGCACGCGGCGCCACGGTCGTCGTCTCCGCGCGCAGCAAGCCGGCGCTGGACGAATTCGTCGCGGCGCACCCTGGCAGCGAGGCCATCGCACTGGACGCCACCGACCGTGCCGCGATGCGCGATGCGGCCGCGCACATCACCGCAAAGCACGGCGGCATCGACCTGGCCATGTACTGCGCCGGCACCTACGCCTCGATGCGCGCCACCGCCTTCGAGCTGGAGGTGGCGCTGCACCACATGCGCGTCAACTACGACGGCGCACTGTTCATGCTCGACGCCGTGCTGCCGCAGCTGCTGACGCAGGCGCGCAGCGGCCGCGGCGGGCACATCAGCCTGGTGTCCAGCGTGGCGGGTTTCCGCGGCCTGCCGCAGAGCCTGGCCTACGGGCCGACCAAGGCGGCGCTGATCAATCTGGCCGAGACCCTGTACCTCGATCTGCAGCCCGAGGGCCTGGGCATCAGCGTCATCAACCCCGGCTTCGTCGAGACGCCATTGACGTCGCAGAACGACTTCAAGATGCCGGCCCTGATCACGCCCGAGGAAGCCGCGCGCGAGATCGTCAAGGGCTGGGAGGCCGGCGACTTCGAGATCCATTTTCCGAAGCGCTTCACGCTGTGGCTGAAGGGCCTGCGCCACCTGGGCTATCGGCCCTACTTCGCGGCCGTGCGCCGTTCGACAGGGATGTGAGCGCCGTGCCGGCCCGCCACGACGACCCGCAGGTGCAGCGCCTGATCGAGGCCTTCGAACGCTTGGCACCGGCCGATCTGCCGCGACTGAACGCGGTCTACACCGCCGACGCGCGCTTCAAGGATCCGTTCAACGAGGTGCAGGGCGTGGCCGCGATTGCAGGCATCTTCGAGCACATGTTCCGCACCCTCGATGCCCCGCGCTTCGTCATCCGCGACGTCATCGTGCAGGACCGGCAGGTCTTCCTGAGTTGGGACTTCCTGTTCCGCATGCGGCGCTACAACCGCGCCGAACAGTGCATCCGGGGCGCCAGCCATCTGCGGCTGGCAGCCGACGGACGCATCAGCGAACACCGCGACTACTGGGACGCGGCCGAGGAGCTGTACGAAAAACTGCCGCTGCTAGGTGGCCTGATGCGCTGGCTGAAGAAAAAGGCCGCGTCGTGACGCGGCCTTGAAGTGGGTGGCGCCGACGGGCGCCATTGGCTTCTGGCGCTCAGCGCTGCCCCTCGGTCAAGGTCATGAGCTGGAACAGCCCGGACTTGTCGACGAACCAGGTCTCGCGCGTGATCAGGCTGGCACCGAACTTGGTCGGCGGCGGGAACGGGCCGGCGCGCTTGACCATCGCCAGCACCCAGGGGGCGACCTCGTCGGCGGCGGGCTTGCGCACCACCGACACGTTGAGCACATTGCCCCTCGCGTCGAGCTCGGTCTCGACGACCATGATCGAGTACAGCATCGGCGGCAACTTGCCCCGGTACACCCGCATCGGGTAGGCGCCGTAGATGTGGCGCGCGGCATCGATGCGGTACTCCTGCTCGACTTCGGCATCCGATGCACGCGGCCCGGTGTCGCCGATCGGCGTGGGTGATGGCACCGAAGAGAACTGTGCCTGCGCCGGCCCGGCAAGGGCCAGCGAGGCGGCCAGCACGACGGCGGCAATAAGGGCGTGGGTGGTCATGGGCGCTGCGTCTGTGGGGGCGGTTGCGGGCCGGGGCCGGCAAGGCAGGAACGGAAACCAGGTTTTCGTCCCCTGGCGCCGAGACTACAGGAAGTAGACAGGTTGTTACATCAGTCGCTCAGCGGAGTTATCGGAGTGAGCGGAGTGAGCGGAGTGAGCGGAGTGCTGTTGCAGATTCGACAACGCCGCACGACTCAGCGCAACCAGCCCTTGCGCCTGAAGTAGACGATGGGCACCGCGACAGACACCACCATCAGCCCCAGCGCAAACGGATAACCCGCCTGCCAGTCCAATTCGGGCATGAGGCGGAAGTTCATGCCGTAGATGCTGGCGATCAGCGTCGGCGGCAGCAAAGCCACGCTGGCGACCGAGAAGATCTTGATGATCTTGTTCTGGTTGATGTTGATGAAGCCGACGGTGGCGTCCATCAGGAAGTTGATCTTGTCGAACAAGAAGGCGGTATGGCTGTCCAGGCTGTCGATGTCGCGCAGGATCTGTCGCGCTTCCTCGAACTGCTCGGCATTCAACATGCGGCTGCGCATCATGAAGCTGAGCGCACGGCGCGTGTCCATCACGTTGCGGCGGATGCGGCCGTTCAGGTCTTCCTCGCGCGCGATGGCGGTCAG
>JBBSCX010000078.1:0-11763 GCA_038249905.1 Burkholderiales bacterium | reverse complement strand
GGCGCGGTCGAGCAGGCGGTCGTCGAAGCCGCCCTGGGTGGCGCGCAGTGTCAGGTCGGGTTCGCCGTTCGCTGCGCGAACCGCGGCCGAGAACTCGTTCAGCGCCGAGTTGTTGATCAGGTGCACCGAAAACGCCAGCGCCACCCCCAGCGCCACTGCCAGCAGGGCCACGCCGTGGCGCCAGGGGTGGTGAGCCCACTCGCGCCAGAGCAGCGTGAACAGCAGCGCGGCATTCATGCGCCGGCCGGTGCGGGCGCTGCGGTGGCGCCGCTTCCGGACAAGGGCAGGGGCGCGGGCAGGGATGCGCTGGCGGTGTCGCCGCTGCGGTCTTCGATGCCGCTCATCGTCAGCGTCAGCACACGGTCCGCCTGGGCCGCGGCGGCGGCGGAATGCGTCACCAGCAGGCAGGCGGCGCCGGCGTCGCGCACCTGTGTGCGCAGCACGGCCAGCACGCGCGCGGCGGTGGCGGGGTCGAGGTTGCCGGTGGGTTCGTCGGCCAGGATCAGCGCCGGTGCGTGCACCACCGCGCGCGCGATGGCCACGCGCTGCAACTGCCCGCCCGAGAGCTGCGCCGGATGCCGTGCGCCCAGCCCGTCCAGACCCACCGCGTGCAGCAGCGCTTCAACGCGCGCCGCATCCGGCTTGCCCTGCAGCAGCAGCGGCAAGGCCACGTTCTGCGCCACGGTCAGGTGCGGCAGCACATGGAAGGCCTGGAACACAAAACCCAGCTGGTTCCGCCGCAACCGCGCGCGGCCGTCGTCGTCCAGCGTCGCCAGGTCGGTGCCCGCAATGTGGACCGTGCCGCGGTCGGCGTTCTCCAGCCCGGCAATGCAGTTCAGCAGCGTCGATTTGCCCACGCCCGACTCGCCCAGCAAGGCCACGAATTCACCGCGTTTCAATGTCAGAGACACACCGGCGAACACCGGCACGGCGGCAAAGGATTTGCTGAGATCGCGAACCTGCAACATGGTCGCTGATGATGCCCGAGCCCGCTGCCAGTCGTGGGCGCGTGCGGCCATGACCCCGTGCTATCGTCATTTCGACCGGCCCGAACTGGCACCGAGCTCGCACCCAGACCCGGGCAGGACCACCACTGACACGGGACAAGCACATGGCCTACAAGATCGATCTCTCAGGGCGCGTGGCGCTCGTCACCGGTGCGTCCAGCGGCCTGGGCGCACAGTTTGCCAAGACCTTGGCGGCCGCGGGTGCCGGGGTGGTATTGGCAGCGCGCCGCATCGAGCGCCTGAAGAGCCTTCGCGCCGAGATCGAGGCCGAGGGCGGCGACGCGCATGTCGTGGGCCTGGATGTCAGCGACCCGGTCAGCATCCGCGCCGCGGTGGCCCATGCCGAAACCGAGATGGGCGCCATCGACATCCTGGTCAACAACTCCGGCGTGGGCAGTCAGCAGAAATTGACCGAGGTCACGCCCGGGGACTACGACCACGTGATGGCCGTCAATACCCGCGGCGCGTTTTTCATGGCGCAGGAAGTGGCCAAGCGCATGATCGCGCGCAGCAAGGGCGAGGCGCCGGGCACCTTCACCGGCGGGCGCATCGTCAACATCGCGTCGATGGCCGGGCTGCAGGTGATGTCGCAGCTGGGCGTGTACTGCATGAGCAAGGCCGCCGTCGTGCACATGACGCGCGCGATGGCGCTGGAATGGGGTCGCCACGGCATCAACGTCAACGCGCTGTGCCCGGGCTACATCGACACCGAGATCAACCACCATGTGTGGAAGACCGAGGCCGGGCAGAAGATGGTGCAGTCGCTGCCGCGCAAGCGCGTGGGCAGGCCGGCCGACCTGGATGCGGTGCTGATGATGCTGTGCGCCAACGAGAGCCATTTCATCAACGGCGCCATCATCAGCGCCGACGACGGCCAGGCGCTTTGAGGCTGCGACCGCCTTGCGCCACCTGAGCCCCCTCGAAGCCCGCGTGCTGGGCGTGCTGGTCGAAAAGCAGCATACGGTGCCCGACACTTACCCGCTGAGCCTGAACGCGCTGACCGCCGGCTGCAACCAGAAGACCGCGCGCCATCCCGCCATCGAAGCCACCGAGGCCGAGGTGCTGACCGCCGTCGCCGGCCTGAAGGCGCTGAGCCTGGTGTTCGAGGGCAGCGGCAGCCGCGTCGTACGCTACGAACACAACATGGCACGCGTGCTGGCGCTGCCCGGCGCGGCGGTGGCGCTGCTGACGGTGCTGATGCTGCGCGGCCCGCAGACCACGGCCGAATTGCGCGCGCACAGCGAAAGGCTGCACCGTTTTGCCGACATCTCGTCGGTCGAAGGCTTTCTCGATGAACTGGCGGCCAAGGACCCGCCGCGCGTGGTGCGGCTGGCCCGTGCGCCGGGCGCGCGCGAATCGCGCTGGGCGCAATTGCTCAGCGGCGACCTGGGCATGGGCGGCGAGGCCGCGGCCGGCGCCGGCGAGGGGCCCGACATGCCTGTCGTCGCCGCCGCGTCATTGCGTGTCGGTGCCGGCGAAATTGCCGCGCTGAAGGCGGAGCAGGCGCGCATGGCCGCCGAACTGGCTGAATTGCGCGGCCTGGTGCAACGCCTGGCGCGCGAACTCGGCGTCGAATGACGCACTGAGCGCCGACGCATCAATGTACTGGCTCATTGACGCATTGACGCATTCAAGCAAAAGGGAGGGACCATGCGCCTGGAACTGCCGCCGCAGATGAAGCTGGTGCACGAGACCGTGATGCCCATCCGCTGGGGCGACATGGACGCCATGGGCCATGTCAACAACACCATTCACTTTCGCTACATGGAAACGGCGCGGCTGGAGTGGATTTACCAGGCCTGTGGCGCCGGCTCGATGTCGAGCGAGGGGCCGCTGATGGTCAACGGCTTCTGCAATTACCGGCGCCAACTCGAGCACCCTGGAGATGTGCTGGTGAAGACGTTCGTTGCCAACCCGGGACGCAGCAGTTTCGACAGCTTCCACACCATTGCACGCACCGACTTGCCGGGCGAGATCTGGGCCGATGGCGGTGCGACGCTGGTATGGACCGACCACGCCGCAAAGAAGTCCGCGCCGATGCCTGACTGGTTTCGCGCGCTGCTGGTCTGAGCCATTGGCGGACCGGAGTCGCCGGTCGCGAGTGCTGGCTCCCACAGCACCAGCGCAGCTGATTGCTTCATCGGGGGCTTGGTGGTGGCCCGGTCATGGTCTCGGGACGCACCCAGGCGTCGAACTGTGACGCCGTGACATGCCCCGATGCCAGCGCCGCTTCGCGCAGGCTGAGCCCGTCGCGGTGGGCCGTGCGGGCAATCTGCGCGGCCTTGTCGTAGCCGATGTGCGGGTTCAGCGCGGTCACCAGCATCAGCGAGCGCTGCAGCAGGTCGGCGATGCGTTCGCGGTCGGGCTCGATGCCACGCGCGCAGTGCCGGTCGAAACTGGCCATGCCGTCGGCCAGCAGCCGCGCGCTCTGCAGCACAGCCTGCGCCAGCAGCGGCTTGTACGCGTTCAACTCGAAATGGCCCGAAGCCCCGGCCAGCGTGACCGCGACGTCGTTGCCGAATACCTGACAGCAGGCCATCGTCAGCGCCTCGCATTGCGACGGGTTGACCTTGCCCGGCATGATCGAACTGCCGGGCTCGTTCTCCGGGATGCGGATCTCTCCGAGCCCTGCGCGCGGCCCCGACGCCAGCCAGCGCACGTCGTTGGCGATCTTCGTCAATGCAGCGGCCAGGCCCTTGAGCGCGCCGTGGGCGTGCACGATGGCGTCGTGGGCCGCCAGCGCCTCGAACTTGTTCGGCGCGCTGCTCAGGTCCAGCCCGGTGTCGCGCGACAGTTCGGCGGCCACGCGCAGGCCGAATTCCGGGTGCGCGTTGAGGCCGGTGCCGACCGCCGTGCCACCCAGCGCCAGTTCGCGCAGGTGCGGCAGGCTCGCCTCGAGATGGCGTCTTGCGTGGCCCAGCTGCGCCGCCCAGCCCGAGATCTCCTGGCCCAGCGTCAGCGGCGTCGCGTCCTGCAGATGGGTGCGGCCGATCTTGACCACGTCGGCGAATGCCTGCGCCTTCGCCGACAGCGTGTCGTGCAGCGCTTGCAGGGACGGCAGCACGCGGCCTTCAAGCGCCTGCAGCGTGGCCAGGTTCATTGCGGTCGGCATGACATCGTTGGACGACTGCCCGCGGTTGACCTCGTCGTTCGGGTGCACGCGGCGGTCCTTGCCGGCCCCGCCGCCCAGCAGCAGCGACGCGCGGTTGGCCAGCACCTCGTTCATGTTCATGTGCGTGTGCGTGCCCGACCCGGTCTGCCAGACGACGAGCGGGAACTCGTCGTCGTGCCGCCCTTCGATGACCTCGTCGGCGGCCCGGGCGATGGCCTGGGCCTTTGCCGGGTCCAGCTCCCCGAGCCCGGCGTTGACGATGGCAGCGGCCCGCTTGACCTGCGCCAGCGCGCGCAGCAACTCGCGCGGCATGCGTTCGCTCGAGATGTCGAAGTTCGACAGCGAACGCTGGGTCTGCGCGCCCCACAGCCGGTGGGCCGGCACGGCCATATCGCCGAAGGCATCGTGCTCTGTCCGTTCAGGGTTCATCGCGTGCTCCTTGGGTCGCGCCGGTGACCGCACCGCGGCGGGTGCCGGCAGGCCGTGCCCAGCATGCACCGAGACACGCGCAGGCGCAAACGACGGCCACCTGCGTGGCGGTGCGATCTCGCCGCAGATGAGCGAGAGCGAGACCTTCGGCCATCGCAAGGGCAGCTTCACCGCCACCGATCGTGACGCGCAGCAGGCGCTCATCGCTCAAGGGAACTCTGTGACGAGCCGCCCTGTCTACAAGCACGTCGAACGGACAGAATCTTCGCCGCAGGGCATCCAAGACGGCAAGGTCGCGCACGGGCAGGTGAAGGGCAAGGTCGGCTTCACGATCGCCGTGGAGTCCGGAACCTGGTCGGGTGGGCGGCATCTGCCTCTGATCCGCTTGCACAACACCACCGGCCGCAAGGAGTGACACGATGCACATGGGAATGATCGGACTCGGGCGCGCCACGGCCTGGCTGGAAGCGCAAGTGCAGGTGCTGGCGCCGCCGCGCGTGTGGTGGCTGATGGTGCCCGCGGCCGCGGTCGACCGGGTCGTGCAGGCGGGCGGCTGACCCGTGGCGCTGCGCATCGAGGACTACGCCCTCATCGGCGACTGCCACACCGCGGCACTCGTCGGCCGTGACGGCTCGATCGACTGGCTGTGCCTGCCGCGCTTCGACGCCGACGCCTGCTTCGCCGCGCTGCTGGGCGGGCCCGAGCAGGGCCGCTGGCTCATCGCCCCTGCCATCGCAGCGGACGACGGTGAATGCCGCGCGACGCGCCGCTACCGCGAGGACACGCTGATTCTGGAGACTTGCTTCGAGACCGAAGAAGGTGCCGTGCGGCTGATCGATTGCATGCCGGTGGACAACGGCCGCTCGGACGTCATTCGCATCGTCGAGGGCCTGCGCGGTCGCGTGGCCATGCGCATGGAACTCGTGATCCGCCTGGGCTATGGGCAGGTGGTGCCCTGGGTGCAGCGGACCAACGGCACACTGCTGGCCACCGCCGGCCCCGATACCCTGGAGCTGCACGCGCGCGTGGCCACGCATGGCGAGAACATGCACACCGTGGCCGAGTTCGAGGTCTGTGCCGGCGAGCGCATCCCTTTCGTGCTGAACTGGCGTCCTTCGCACGAAGCGACGCATCCCGCCATCGACCCCGAGGCCGCGCTGCAGCGCACCGAGGACCACTGGCGTGAGTGGTCGGGGCGCAGCACCTACCGCGGACGCTGGCGGGCCGAGGTGCAGCGTTCGCTGATCACGCTCAAGGCGCTGACCTACGCCCCCACCGGCGGCATGGTCGCGGCGCCCACGACCTCGCTGCCCGAGCTGCTGGGCGGTGTGCGCAACTGGGACTACCGTTTCTGTTGGCTGCGCGACGCCGCCTTCGCGCTCAATGCGCTGCTGCTGGCGGGCTACCGCGACGAGGCCGCGGCCTGGCGCGAATGGCTGCTGCGCGCCGTGGCCGGCAGCCCGCAGGACCTGCAGATCATGTACAGCGTGACCGGCGAGCGCCGGCTGGTCGAGTTCGAGCTCAACGGGCTGCCGGGCTATGAAGGCTCGAAGCCGGTGCGCATCGGCAATGCCGCGGCGGGGCAATGCCAGCTGGACGTCTACGGCCAGGTCATGGACACCTTGCACCTGGGGCGCGCCGCCGGCCTGGCGCCCGAGGGCAATGCCTGGGCCTTGCAGCGCGTGCTGCTCGGCTTCCTGTCGACGCACTGGCAGGACCCTGACGAGGGCATTTGGGAAGTGCGCGGGCCGCGCCAGCAATTCACGCATTCGAAGGTCATGGCCTGGGTCGCCTTCGACCGCGCAGTGCGCGACGTCGAGAGCTACGGTCTGGACGGTCCGGTGGACGAGTGGCGGCGCACGCGGGACGCGATCCACGCCTGGGTCTGCGAGCGCTGCTACGACACCAACCAATGCAGTTTCGTGCAGCACGAAGGTTCGACCGAGCTCGATGCCAGCCTGCTGCTGTTGCCGCTGGTGGGCTTCCTGCCGCCCGACGATGCGCGTGTGCAGGGCACTGTCGCCGCCGTGCAGCGCGAGCTCGTCGTCGACGGCCTGGTGCTGCGCTACCGCACGCACAGCGGTGTCGACGATCTCCCTGTCGGCGAGGGCGCCTTCCTGGCCTGCACGTTCTGGCTGGCCGACGCCCTGGCGCTGAGCGGCCGGCGCGACGAGGCCCAGACCCTGTTCGACCGCGTGCTGGCGCTGTGCAACGACGTCGGCCTGCTGTCCGAGGAATTCAATCCGCGCGCAGGGCGCATGCTGGGCAACTTTCCGCAGGCGCTTTCGCACATGGCTCTTGTCAATACCGCGCAGCTGCTGTCACTGTCGCCGCAGCAGCTCGCGCGTTCTGCCGCGCTGCGCGACCGGCTTTGCAGCCTCGAGGACTTGTCATGAAGGTGGCGCGCACCCTTGTCGTCGACATCGGCGGCTCGAGCATCAAGTGTCTGCTCAGTGGGTTGCCCGGCGGCGCGGCAGAAAAGCGCAAGTTCGATTCGGACGCGTGCATGACCCCTGCACGCATGGTGCGGGGCGTGCGCGAGGTCGCCAGGGGATGGCACTACGACCGCATCACGATCGGCTACCCGGGTGTCGTGCGCCACGGCGTACCGGTGCGCGAGCCGCACAACCTGGGCCGGGGCTGGCTCGGCTTCGACTTCGGCGCCGCCTTTGCTTGCCCAGTGCGCGTGATCAACGACTCCGCGCTGCAGGCGCTGGGCAGCTACGATGGAGGCAAGCTGCTGTTTCTGGGGCTGGGCACCGGGCTGGGTTCGGCCCTGATCGTCGACGGCATGGTGCTGCCGCTGGAACTCGGCCACCTGCACTGGACGAAGAAGCGCAGCTACGAGGACTGCGTCGGCAAGGCCGGCTACGCGCGCCTGGGCAAGAAGAAGTGGCGCCACAAGGTGCAACGTGTGGTGCAGGACTTCAGCGACGCCCTGCTGCCGGACGAGATCGTGCTGGGCGGTGGCCAGTCGAAGAAGCTGAAGCAGCTTCCGGCGCAGGCGCGGCTTGGCAGTAACGACGATGCTTTCGCCGGTGGCTTTCGGCTCTGGGAGGACGACAGTCTGACGCTGGCGTGAAGGGGGTCCCGCTCCGCTCACGCCGTCCGGGCCAGCGTCATGCCCATTGACAGACCATAGGAACGCCATGACCGATTTCGCCGATCTCCGCGCACTGTTCATCAATACCTCGCTGACGCGCCAGGCCGACCACAGCCACACCGGGCTGCTGCTCGATGCGTCTGCTGCCATCATGAAGAAGAACGGGGTCGCGGTGGAACATCTGCATTTCGTTGCGCATCATTGCCCTCCCGGCATCTACCCCGACATGACTGAACATGGCTGGCCCGAGGATGACTGGCCTGCGATCTGGGAAAAAGTCAAGGCAGCCGACATCCTGATCGTCGGCACGCCGATCTGGCTCGGCGAGGAAAGTTCGGTCTGCCGCATCCTGATCGAGCGGCTGTACGCCATGTCCGGTGAACTCAACACCCGGGGGCAGTCGGTCTATTACAACAAGGTCGGCGGCGCCGTCATCACCGGCAACGAGGACGGCGTCAAGCATGTGGCGATGACGATTGCATTCGCCCTCAACCACCTCGGTTACACGATCCCGCCGCAGGCCGACTGTGGCTGGATTGGCGAGGCCGGCCCCGGCGCCTCGTATGGCGATGAGAACGACGACGGCAGCCGGGCGGGCTTCGACAACCAGTTCACGCAGCGCAACACGACGATCATGACCTGGAACTGCATGCACCTCGCGAAGATGCTGAAGGCCGCTGGCGGCATCCCGAATCGCGGCAACGACCGCAATGCGTGGAAGGCGGGTGAACGCTTCGATTTCGAGAATACGTCGCGGAAACTCGGCTCCTGAAGCGATCGATCCGCGCGCTGCAGGATCGTGTCGCTGGGGGCGGAAGGCGTTCGTTGGACGCGGCGCGCCACTTTGGCGCGCGGTGGGTCCAGGTTGAAAGGCGCCCAATCCGCCCATCGCGCCCACCGTGCCCACCGTGCCCATTGCGCCCATTGCGCCCAATGCGTCAGCGCGGCCCGGTCGCGGCGATCAGCCCATCAGCTTGTAGGGCCCACCCACCTCCAGCGCGCGCCGGTAGGCCGCGCGGGCGTGGATGCGTGACAGCCAGTCGGTCAGGCGTGGACAGGTGGCGGCATCGAGCCCGGCGCGGGCCTGAGCGGCTTCCAGCGGAAAGCTCATCTGGATGTCGGCGGCGCTGAAACTGTCGCCGCAAAACCAGTCGTGCAGCTTCAGTTCGGCCTCCATGAAAGCCAGCTGCGATGTGATGTTGGGGGCGATGAAGCCGGTCGTCACCTTGTCGGCGATGGCCTTGACGACGGGCTTGATGAAGAAGGGCACGGGCGCACTGCGCACCTTGTCGAACACCAGCTTCATCAGCAGCGGCGGCATGGCCGTGCCTTCGGCGAAGTGCAGCCAGTAGGTGAAGCGCCGACGCTCGGGCGTGCCCGGCGCAGGGCGCAGGCGGCCGGGGGTGTCGTAGGTGTCCAGCAGATATTCGACGATGGCGCCGCTTTCGGCCACCGTGATGTCGCCGTCGGTGATGACGGGGCTCTTGCCCAGCGGGTGCACGGTGCGCAGCGCGGCCGGTGCCAGCATGGTCTTGCGGTCGCGCGCATAGCGCCGCACCTCGTAGGGCAGGGCCAGTTCTTCCAGCAGCCACAGCACTCGCTGCGAGCGGGAATTTTCCAGGTGATGCAGTGTGATCATGGGAAGGCAGTGTAGGGGGGGTGTCCTGGCGCGGGCACAGGGCGGGGGCACAGGTCGCAGACACAAGCATCGGGGCCGGGTTCGAGGGGGTGACGGCGGCCGGCAGGTTACAGTGATTCCGTGTTCCGGCGCCTGCGCCCCGCCTGGCTGGACGTGGCCACTGCAGGCCGGGTGCCGGCCCCTCCCGATCGAAAGGCATTCATGAAGAAGATCTACCCCAGCGCCGCCGCTGCGCTGGACGGCATCGTGCACGACGGGCAGTTGCTGGCCGTCGGCGGCTTCGGCCTGTGCGGCATCCCCGAGGCCTTGATCGCGGCGCTGCGCGACAGCGGCGTCAAGGACCTCAGCGTCATCAGCAACAACGCGGGTGTCGACGGCTTCGGCCTCGGTCAACTGCTCGAGACGCGGCAGATCTGCAAGATGATCAGCAGCTACGTGGGCGAGAACAAGGAGTTCGAGCGCCAGTACCTGGCCAAGGAATTGGAACTGGAATTCACGCCCCAGGGCACGCTGGCGGAGCGTCTGCGCGCCGGTGGCGCCGGCATCCCGGCCTTCTTCACGCGCACCGGCGTCGGCACCCTGGTCGCCGAAGGCAAGGAATTGCGTGAATTCGACGGCCACACCTACGTGATGGAACGCGCGCTGTTGCCTGATGTGGCGCTGGGCAAGGCCTGGAAGGCCGACGAGAGCGGCAACCTGGTGTTCCGCCGCACGGCGCGCAACTTCAACCCGGCCTGCATCATGGCCGGCAGGATCAGCGTGGTGGAGGTCGAAGAGATCGTGCCCACCGGCACGCTGGACCCCGACGCCGTCCACTTGCCCGGCATCTACGTGCACCGCCTGGTGCTGAATGCGACGCCTGAAAAGCGCATCGAAAAGCGCACCACGCGCGTCAAGGAAGGAGCCTGAGATGGCATGGACCCACGACGAGATGGCCGCGCGCGCCGCGCGTGAGCTGCAGGACGGCTTCTACGTCAACCTGGGTATCGGCCTGCCGACCCTGGTGGCCAACTTCGTCAGCCCCGACATCGAGGTCTGGTTGCAGAGCGAAAACGGCATGCTCGGCATCGGCCCCTTCCCGACCGAGGACGAGGTCGATGCCGACCTCATCAACGCCGGCAAGCAGACGGTCACGACCATCCCCGGCAGCAGCATCTTCGGCAGCCACGACAGCTTCGCGATGATCCGCGGCGGCAAGATCAACCTGTCCATCCTGGGCGCGATGCAGGTCAGTGCCAAGGGCGACCTGGCGAACTGGATGATCCCCGGCAAGATGGTCAAGGGCATGGGCGGCGCCATGGACCTGGTGGCCGGCGTGAAGAGCGTGGTCGTGCTGATGGAGCACGTGGCGAAGAAGAAGGACGGCTCGGGCTTCGAGCTGAAGATCCTGGCCGAGTGCACCTTGCCGCTGACGGGCGTGGGCGTGGTCGACCGCGTCATCACCGACCTGGCGGTGCTGGACGTGACGCCGCACGGCCTGAAGGTGGTGGAGATGGCGCCGGGCGTGACGCGCGACGAACTGCAGGCCAAGACCGGCGTGCCGCTGCAGTGATGCGGCCACCGGCGCTGCATTGACGCTGCGCCTGGCTGGGTGATGAGATTGCGTCAGGCCGGTCAGGCCGCTCAGGCACTTTGCGCCTGCATGTTGGCGGCTGTCATGTCAGTCGCCGCTTCGGCCCTCGCTTTGCTCGTCACTTCGGGGTTCACATTGGCCGTCGCCCAGCCGCTGCCCGAGACCGGCAGCGGTTTCCGCGCCCGCGACGCCGTCACTGCCCGCAGCGCGATGGTGGTGGCGGCACACCCGCTGGCGACCGCCGCCGGCCTGCAGGTGCTGCGTGACGGCGGCAATGCCATCGACGCCGCGGTCGCCGTGCAAATGGTGCTGGCGGTGGCCGAGCCCCAGTCCAGCGGCATCGGCGGCGGCGCCTTTTTGCTGTTTTGGGACGGCAAGGCCGTGCAGGCCTGGGACGGTCGCGAGACGGCGCCGGCTGCAGCCGATGGGCGCCTGTTCCTGGGCGCGGATGGCCGACCGCCGCCCTGGCCCGAGCCGGTTTTCGGTGCCCGCGCCGTCGGTGTGCCCGGCGCACTGCGCATGCTCGATGCCGTGCACCGCCAACACGGCCGCCTGCCCTGGGCGCGGCTGCTGGCACCGGCCATCGCCGCCGCCGACGAGGGCGTGCCCGTGGGCCCGCGCCTGCACCGACAGTTGCAGGACGACCCGTTGCTGCGGCGCGATCCCGCTGCGCGCAGCTTCTACTATCGCGATGACGGCGCGCCCCACCCCGTCGGGCACCGTCTTCGCAACCCGGCTCTGGCAGCGGTGCTGCGCGCACTGGCTGCAGGCGGCAGCGCGGCCTTGCACGAAGGCCCGATCGCTGCAGCGCTGGTGGCGCTACTGCGCGCGCATCCCGTCGGCAGCGCCATCACCGCCGCTGACCTGGCCGGCTACCTGCCGCTGCAGCGTGAAGCCATC
>JBBSCX010000077.1:0-11863 GCA_038249905.1 Burkholderiales bacterium | reverse complement strand
TGTCGCGGGCGATCGGCAGGCCGAAGCCGCCGCACACCACGTCGCCCAGGAAGTCCAGCAGGACGTAGTCGAAGCCCCAGTCGTGGAAGCCCAGCTTCTCCAGCAGCTCGAAGCCGTGGATGATGCCGCGGCCACCGCAGCCGCGGCCGACTTCCGGCCCGCCGAGTTCCATGGCGTAGACGCCGTCGCGCTTGAAGCAGACGTCGCCGATGGCCACGGCCTCGCCGGCCAGCTTCTTCTTGCTGCTCGTCTCGATGATCGTGGGGCAGGCCTTGCCGCCGAACAACAGGCTGGTGGTATCGCTTTTCGGGTCGCAGCCGATCAGCAATACCTTCTTGCCCTGCTGGGCCATCATGTAGCTGAGGTTGGCGAGCGTGAAGCTCTTGCCGATGCCACCCTTGCCGTAAATGGCAATGATCTGCGTCGTCTTGGCGGCCGGGCTGGTGTGGACGGGATCGGGTTCGATCGCGGCCTCGGCCTTGAGTCGCTCGTCACGCATGAACATGACGGTTGACGTCTTCGTTGCGGTGGCACTGCTCATTGACAATTTCTCCAGTCCAGGATCATCTTCAGACAACCGCTGTCGCCGAATGCCGTGCGGTAAGCCGCATCAGCTTCGGTCGGTTCGGCGTGGTGCGTAATCAGGCCGTCCAGCGAAAGCCGGCCCGTCTCGGCCAGTTCCTTGACGGCCATCAGGTCGGGCTTTTGCCACTCGGCGGCGCAGCGGATGTGCGCTTCACGCATGAAGGCCGGCGCGAAATTGAAGTTCAGCGGCTGGGTGTAGAAACCCGCCAGCACGATCTCGCCACCCGGCGCCAGGCGGGCGATCAGGCGGTCCAGGATCTGTGCGTCGCCGCTGACGTCGTAAATGGCGCGGTAATCGCGCCGCGGATCGACGTCGGGATGCAACACGGCATAACCGTCGGCACCGTGGGCGCGGGCGGCATTGGTCTCCCACACCGTCGGTGGCGCAAAGCCGGCCACCACCGTCATGCGCGCCAGCAGGCGGCCCAGCACGCCGTGGCCGACGATGAGGTCGGGGGCGACGATCTTCTCGCGCTTGCCGCCTTCGGCCACCGCGTGATACGCCGTGGCGGCCAGAGCCAGCAGCACGGCTTCGCGGCCCAGCGTGTCTGACACCGTGGTCACGCGGCTGTCGGCAACCACGACGCGTGAGGCTGCACCGCCGAACAGGCCGCGCACCTCGCCGTAGCAGCGCGCGCCAGGCACGAACACACGTTCACCAATCCGGTGGCGGGCGGCCGGGCCGGCAGCACTGACACGGCCCACCGATTCGTAGCCCGGTACCAGGGGATAGCCCATGCCGGGGAACTCGGGCATGAGCCCGTTCCACAGCAATTTCTCGGTGCCGGTGCTGATGCCGCTGTATTCGATGTCGACCACCAGGTCGCCTTCGGCCGGCGGCGTCAGGTCCAGCGCACTGAACGCGATGTGCTCGGGTTGCTCCAGCACGATGGCACGTGTCTTCATCCCTTGCACTCCCTTTGCCCCAGGCTCACCGCCCCGGCACGGACGCCCTGGCGGGACTGTCTGGACGAGTGGGTCGCTGGATGTCGCATATCGTCAGTTTAGGCTTACGGAAGTGACTGTCAAGTTGACTGGACACTCTTTGCGTCAGGGTTTACCTGTGCGGTGCGTCGTGACGAACCCGGGCCAGCAACAGCCCGGTTTGAAGCGGCATGCGCGTGGGCACCGCACGCACCTCGTCGAAGCCCGCAGCAACCAGCAAGGCCGACAGTTGCGCGGCCGACCGCGGCCGACCGCGGCCCATCGCCAACAGGTAGAAGCCGAAGTAGGCGTCGCCCATGGCCTCGGCCCCGGCCACACCCGACATGGGCTCGGCCAGCAGCAGGCTGCCACCGTCCGGCAGGGCCCGGCGCACGGCCTTCAAGAGCCGCAGCACCCGGTCGTCGGGGTGGTCGAAGGCCACGCGGACCAGCGAGATGAGGTCGGCACCGCGTGGCAGTTCGTCGTTGAAGAAGTCGCCGCCATGCACCACGGCGCGCTGGCCCAGTCCGGCCGCAGCCAGGCGCGCGCGGGCATGCTCGGCCACGCCCGGCAGATCAAACAGCATCAGCTGCAGATGCGGTGCGCGTGCGGCCACCGCGGTGACGAAACTGCCCTCGCCCGCGCCCACGTCCAGCAGCACCTTGTGGCGGTCGAAGCGGTAGGCGTCCAGCACCTGCTGCGTCACCAGCGGCTGGGATGCGGACATCAGTGCCGAATATTCGGCCACCCGCTCGGCGCTCAGCGCTGCTGCCGGGCCGGGCCGTTCGCCTTCGCCTTCGCCTTCGCCTTCGCCTTCGCGCTTTCCTTCGCCTTCACCTTTTTCATCGCCGTGCGCGTAGGCGACATAGGGCCAGTAGCCCGCCATCGCCGGCCGGCCCTCGCGCCTGAGCAGGGCCACGGGATCGGTCAGGTCGGCGTAGAGCGTGGCGTGGTGCTCGACCATCGCCACCACCGCGCCGTTGCCGACCATGGGCGCACCCAACCGGCCCAGCGCGACACGGCCGCCGCGCCGGTGCTCCAGCAGTTCCAGTGCCACGGCGGCACCCACCAGGCGCTCGGCGCCCTCGGCGCCCAGGCCCAGGCGGCGCGCCAGCTCGTCCATGGGCAAGGGGCCGGCGGCCAACTGCTCGAACACCTTCAGCCGTACGCAGGCCAGCAGTACCTGCGTGTAGACGAAGCCGGCCACCAGGTCGAACAATTCCTTGGCGTGACGGCGGGCGGTCGGCCGCGTCAGCGGAAAGGCGGCGGCCCAGCGCTGGAACGCAGGACGGGCAACCGTGCGATGTCGCCAGTCGCGCAGCCGCTCCAGCCAGCCCGGGCGGACAGGGTCGGGGCGGACATGGCCGGGGTCGAAGGGCGGGGTCACGTGCTCGACGCGGTCCATGGGCACAGCTCGCAAGGGTCGGCGATCAGCGGCTGCGCGTCCGGGGCAGGACCCGCCGGCGCGCTGGCGCTCAGTTGGCGGCGGCGCGCGCGCGCGGGCGGCGCGGCGCGGCGCGCAACGGACGCTCCGACAGCAGCGGGGCGGCACGCTCCAGCTGCATCTGCTCGCACCACGCCTTGGGCACCAGGCGTTCGGCCTCCAGGCGCACCAGCTGGCGCAGCGCGCTGGCGCCGCGGCAGGGTGGCACGGCCTCGATGGCGCAGGCCACCAGGCGGTCGAAATGCTCGATGGCCCCGCTCAGCCCATGTTCGCTGGCCGAACTGGGGCGGCCCAGGGCCACATCGCGGCCCACCGGCTTGCCCAGCAGCAGCGGGTCGGCCATCACGTCGCGCACGTCGTCGGCCACCTGGTAAGCCTCGCCCAGCCATTCGCCCAGGGCGCGCCAGGTGTTGCCGTCCTGGCCCGCGGCCTCGGCGCCGGCGGCGGTGGCGGCCGCAAACAGGGCGCCGGTCTTGGCGCGCTGATAGTCCGACAGCGCCACCCGCGGCTCGCACTCCCAGGCCTGCCCGGCGGTGATGCCGAAGGGCATGCCCACGCCGTGTCCGACCGTGGCCAACAGCCGCGCCAGGCGTTGCGGCGAGCGGCCCGAGGCCAGACCCAGGGTCTGGAAGGCCAGCACGATCAGGCCGTCGCCGGCCAGCACCGCCAGACGCTCACCAAAGGCGGCGTGCACCGAGGCCACACCGCGGCGCGTCGGCGCATCGTCGAAACAAGGCAGGTCGTCGTGCACCAGCGAGGCGCAGTGCAGCAGTTCGATGGCCGCGGCGGCCGCGTCGCTCAGCGCCGCGTCGTCGTCGCCACAGGCCCGCGCCACGGCCAGGCAAAGCTGCGGCCGGATGCGCGCGCCGCCAGGGAAGACGGCGTGTCGCATCGCTGCGGCCAGGCGGGGCGGGGCGCCGGGGGCTTCTGTCGTTGCGATGGCGGCGCAGAGCGCCTCTTCGATTCGTGCCAGCGTTTCCATGCAGGTCCTCGGGTGGGACGCCGCGCGGCGTCAGGGAGAGCTGCCGACCCGGGTCGAAGTGTCAACCGGAATAGACAGCCTTGTTGTCTACGAGAATAGACACAAGGCTGCGGCACGTCAACGCCAAGGACTGCGGGTAAGTCCCCGTGTTGGTGTCACCACGTTGGCGCGGCGGGGTCTCGGCACCGGCGCCGGCCGGCCCCGGTCAAAGGGGCTGCACTGCCAGCCGGCCGCGTTGCGCGGCCAGTGTCTGCCCCAGCAGCGCCGTGGCGGCGTGCATGGCTTCGATCGTCGGCGTGGGCACACCGGCGATCTGACCGAGCTCGACCACCGAGCCCACCAGCGCCTGCAGTTCCAGCGCGCGGCCGTGCTCGACGTCCTGCAGCATCGACGTCTTGTGCGCGCCCACGGCCTCGGCACCGGCGATGCGCTGCTCCAGGCTGATCTTGAAGCGCACACCCAGGGCCTCGGCCACGGCCTGGGCCTCGGCCATCATGCGGCCGGCCAGCGCACGTGTCGGCGGGAAGCGGCAGATGTCCTGCAGCGTCGCGTGCGTCAGGGCGCTGATGGGGTTGAAGCTCAGGTTGCCCCACAGCTTGATCCACAGCTCGCTGCGGATGTCGCGCGCCACCGGCGCCTTGAAGCCCGCCTTCATCAGCGCCTGGCTCAAGGCCTCGGCGCGTTCGCTGCGGCTGCCGTCGGGTTCGCCGAGCGTGAAGCGGTTGCCCTCGATCAGCTTCACCACGCCAGGCGCCACCAGTTCGGCCGCGGGATAGACGACGCTGCCGATGACACGCTCGGGCTCGATGTGCGCGGCGATCACGCCGCCCGGGTCCACCGAGGCCAGTCCCCTGCCCTCGTGCGGGCCTGCGAGCTGATGAAAGTACCACCAGGGGATGCCGTTGATCATCGTCACGACCGTGGTGTGCGGGCCGAACAGCGCACGCAGGTCGGGCAGCAGGTCGCGCACCTGGTGGGCTTTGACCGTCAGCAGCACGGCGTCCTGCACGCCGGCGTCCTCGCAGCGCTGCACGGCGCGCAGGTGGCGGCCGACGGGCGCGACCTGTTCCCGGCCGTCTTCCAGCAGCAATTTGAAGCCATGGGTGTTGATGGCGTCGAGGTTGCGGTTGCGGGCGATGAACGTCACTTCTTCGCCCGACAGCGCCAGCTTCGCGCCCAGGTAGCCGCCGATGGCACCGGCGCCGACCACGCAGATCTTCATGTTGTCCTGTCCTTGTACCGATCCGCTGCCGATCCGCCGTCGATCATCCGCCCGCCAGCGCCTCGCGCCGCCGCACGATGCCCTTGGCCAGGCCCCACAGCGGCCACAGCAGCATCAGCAAGGCCAGGCCCGCGATGGTGCCCACCAGGCCGTTGCTCCAGAAGATGCTGACCGAGCCCTGGCTCAGCAGCATGGCCTGGCGGAAGCTGGCCTCGGCCATGTCGCCCAGCACCAGCGCCAGCACCAGCGGCGCCAGCGGGTACTTCAGCTTCTTGAACAGGTAGCCCAGCAGGCCGAAGACCAGCATCGTCCAGACGTCGAACATGGCGTTGTTGACGGTGTACGCGCCGATGGCACAGATGACGATGATGACCGGCCCGATGATGGTGAAGGGGATGCGCAGGATCGCCGCCCACCAGGGCACCGTCGTCAGCACCACGATCAGGCCCACGATGTTGCCCAGGTACATGCTGGCGATCAGGCCCCAGACGAAGTCCTTCTGCTCGACGAACAACATCGGCCCGGGCTGCAGGCCCCATATCAGCAACCCGCCCAGCAGCACCGCGGCGGTGGGTGAACCCGGAATGCCCAGCGTCAACATCGGCAGCAGCGCCGCGGTGCCGGCAGCGTTGTTGGCGGTCTCGGGCGCGATCACGCCTTCGAGTTCGCCCTTGCCGAAGTTCTGCGCGTTCTTCGATGCACGCCGGGCCAGGCCGTAGCTCATGAAACTGGCCGGCGTGGCGCCGCCGGGCGTGATGCCCATCCAGCATCCGACGATGGCCGAGCGAATGAAGGTGCGCCAGTAGCGCAGCAATTCGCCCCAGGTCTTCAGCACCACGCCCAGGGTGATGCGCGCGCTCTTGCCCTTGAAGGCCAGGCCCTCCTCCATGGTCTGCAGGATCTCGCCGATGCCGAACAGCCCGATCACCGCCACCAGAAAGCTGAAGCCCTTCAGCAACTCCGGCTGCCCGAAGGTCATGCGCAATTGGCCGGTGACCGTGTCCATGCCCACCGTGGCCAGCGAGAAGCCGAGCATCATCGACGCCAGCACCTTTGCCGCTGGTTCCTTGCTCAGGCCGACGAAGCTGGCAAAGGTCAATAACTGCACGGCGAAGAACTCCGCCGGCCCGAACTTGAGCGCGAACTTCGCCAGCACCGGCGCCAGGAAGGTGATGACGAGCACCGCCACCAGCGCGCCGAAGAAGGACGCCGAGAAGGCCGCCGTCAGCGCCTCGGCCGCCCGCCCCTGCTGCGCCATCGGGTAGCCGTCGAAGGTGGTGGCCACGCTCCAGGGCTCGCCCGGGATGTTGAACAGGATCGACGTGATGGCGCCGCCGAACAGTGCACCCCAGTAGATGCAGCTGAGCAGGATGATGGCCGAGGTCGGGTTCATCGTGAACGTCAGCGGCAGCAGGATGGCCACCCCGTTGGCGCCGCCCAGCCCGGGCAGCACGCCGATCAGCACGCCCAGGATGATGCCGATGAACATCAGCCCCACGTTGCCGGGCGTCAGCGCGATCGCAAAGCCCTGACCCAGGGCAGCCAACTGTTCCATCACGCGCTTTCGTTCAGAAACCCAGCCAGGCTTCGATGGGGCCCTTGGGCAGCGCGACGAGGAAGTAACGCTCGAAGACGTTGAAGAAGAACAGCGGCACGCCCAGCGCCACGGCCGCCAATGCCGGCACGCGGTACTTGCCATGGCGCCGCATGAAATAGGCGATGAGCAGGAAGGACGCGACGTAGATGCCCAGCGGCTGGATCAGTGCCACGTACAGACCCATCGGCCAGACCATGGCCCAGACGCTGCCGAGCTGCTGCCGACTGGCAAAGGCTGGGTTGTCGCGACGCCAGCCGAGGAGCTGCGTCAGTGCGATCCAGGCGCTGGCGACCAGCAGCAGGCTGCCGACGTAGAACGGGAAGTAGCCCGAACGCGGGCCGTCGAACTCGTCCCAGCCGGTGCCCAGGCGCCGGGCGTCCACCAGCACCACCACGGCAAACAACATCAGGCCCAGCGCCAGCAGCAGTTCTGGCCAGCGTGTGCCCAGCGTCTGCCCTTCGCCGCCGGCAGCCTCGGCGTCTGCAGGCTCGCGGTGGCTGCCTGCGGTGTCGTCGCTCATGGCTGGCCGCTGCTCAGGGCGCCAGGAAGCCGGCTTCGCGCATCAGCACACGGTGCAGCTGCTCGTTCTTCGCCACCCAGTCGAAATAGGCCTGGCCGCTCATCGATGTCTGGTTGAAGGCGCCCTTCTCCATGAAGTCCTTCCACTCCGGCAGCGCACGCACCTTGTCGAACAGCTCGACATAGAACTTCACCTGCTCAGGCGTGGCGCCCGGCGTCATGAAGATGCCGCGCAGCATCTGGTATTCGATGTCCACACCGGCGGACTTGCAGGTCGGCACGTCACCCCAGGCCTGCGCGGACGTGACCTTGGTCTTGTACGGCATGGGCTTGCTGTCCATCACGCACAGGGCGCGCAAGGTGCCGGCGCGCCAGTGGCTCTCGGCCTCGATCGGGTTGTTGACCGTCGAATCCACGTGCTTGCCCACCAGCTGCGTGGCCACGTCGCCACCGCCACGGAAGGGCACGTAGATCATCTTCTTGCCCGCCGTCTTCTCCAGTATCACGGTGATGATGTGGTCTTCCTGGCGCGAGCCCGTGCCGGCCATGCGAATGCTGCGGTCGTTGCCAGCCTTCAGCGCAGCCAGGTAATCCTTGGCCGTCTTGTGCGGCGACTCGGCATTGACCCAGAGGACGAACTGGTCCAGCGCCAGCATGCTCACCGGCGTCAGGTCGCGCCAATTGAAGGGCACGCCGGTGGCCAGCGGGGTCGTGAACAGGTTCGACAGCGTGATGACGATCTTGTGCGGATTGCCCTTGTCGCTCTTGACGTCCAGGAAGCCCTCGGCCCCCGCGCCACCGGACCTGTTGATGACGACGATGGGCTGGTCCATCAGTTTGTTCTTGGCCACCACGCCCTGGATGAAGCGCGCCATCTGGTCGGCACCGCCGCCGGTGCCGGCCGGCACGATGAATTCGACCGGCTTGCTCGGCGCCCAGGCCGCTGCGGCCAGGCTTGCTGCGGCCAGCGCCACGCCCACCGCGAGGCGCCGCAGGCGCCGACCTGCCGTGCGATGGCGCGGCTTGCGGCCTGCACCTTGAACCGTGTCTGCTGTGTTCATGTTGTCTCCTGTCGATGCGGCCGGAATGACGTCGCCGGAGCACGAGCCCTCGACAACCGCATCACTCTAGGGGGGGAGACAGCGGGCGTAAATTCAGACTTTGTGTGGGTGTTGCATCAGAAAGCCTGAAGCTCGGGGTTCACCCGTACGGGCTCACCCGCAGCGGCGTGGACCCGGGCACGCCGGGCGAAGTGCTCAGGCCAGACCCAGCTTCGCGGCCAGGCCGATGCGCTGCAACTTGCCCGTCGCGCCCTTGGGGATTTCGTCGAGCAGCAGGATCTTCTTCGGCACCTTGTAGTCGGCCACGCGGGCGCTGACGAAGGCCTGCAATTCACGTTCGGTGGCCTGCTGGCCCTCACGCAGCACGACGGCCGCAGCCACCTCTTCACCCAGTTTGTCGTGCGGCATGCCGAAGCACACCACCTGCGCCACGGCCGGGTGGTCCATCAGGATCTCGTCGACCTCGCGCGGGCTGACCTTCTCGCCGCCGCGGTTGATGATCTCCTTCAAGCGGCCGGTCAGGCTGATGTAGCCCTGGGCGTCCTGGGTGCCCTGGTCGCCGGTGCGAAACCAGCCGTCACGGAAGCCCTCGGCATTGGCCTTGGGGTTGTTCTCGTAGCCGGCGGTGACATTCGGGCCGCGAATCACGATCTCGCCGATCTCGCCTGCCGCCAGCAGCGCACCGTCGTCGCCCATGATGGCGACCTCGGGCCCGGCTGCCAGGCCCACGCTGCCGGGCTTGCGCACGGCGGGCGGCAAGGGGTTGCTGGCCATCTGGTGCGCGGCCTCGGTCATGCCGTAGCTCTCGATCAGCGGCGCGCCGAACACTTCTTCCAACTCGCGGATGACCTGCGGCGGCATCGACGACGAACTGCTGCGCATGAAGCGCAGCGGATGGCGCTTGATGACGTCGGCGTTCTTGCCCGCGCGGGCGACGATGGTCTGGTGCATGGTCGGCACGGCCGTGTACCAGGTGGGCGCGGACTCGTCCATCCAGGCAAAGAACTTCAGCGCATTGAAGCCCGGCGTGCAGAACACGAAGCTGCCGGCCGACAGCGGCGCCAGCACCCCGGCGATGAGGCCGTGGATGTGGAACAGCGGCATGATGTTGAGCCCGCGGTCGGCGCCGCTGAAGGCCAGCGTGCGTGCGATGTGCGTGGCCGAGGCCACCAGGTTGGCCTGCGACAGCGGCACGATCTTGGGCCGCGACGTGGTGCCCGAGGTGTGCAGCACCATCGATACGTCGTCGCTGTGCGCAAGGCCGCCGTTCGCGACCGCTGTGGTGGCCGTGGCTGCATCGCCTGCATGGGCGGCCGTGTCAGCGCCCGCCACCGCCACCAGGGTGAAAGTCCCTGCCGGCGCGGCCCCATCGGCCACCACCTCGATCAGGCGCACACCCAGCTTCTGCGCCACGGCCACCGCCGGGCTGGTGCTGCCCTGCTCGACGATCAGTGCCTTGGCGTTCAGGTCGGACAGGTAGAACTCGAATTCGTCGGCGCGGTAGGCCGGGTTCAGCGGCGCACTCGTCACGCCGCTGGCGCAGGCGATGAAACAGGCAGCCATCTCCGGCCCGTTCGGCAGCACGATGGCGACCCGGTCGTTGCGGCCGATGCCCAGCGCATTCAGGCTGGCCAACGTCTGCGTGATCAGGCCGCGCAAGGCGCCGTGCGTCAGCACCGACCGACCGGGAGCACCGAGGGCAGGGGCGTGGTCGGCGGCAGCGGCGAGCAGGTCTTTCAGCGTGGCGGTCATGGCGTGGCGTGGTGTTTTGAAGGGGCCCCGAGGCGGGGAGCGCGGACTTTAGCGCCGGGCGTGTGGTCGCGCACGGCGGTCTGTCACCCTCGACACCTCGGGCATGACACGACGACACGACGACACGCGCGACACGCGCCACACGCGCCGAACGCGCCGAACGCGTCGTACGTGCCAAACCCGTTCATTCCGCCGCGGCCGCGCGCACGGCCTGGGACAGGCGCATCGCGTCGGCATAGGGCCGCGGCAGATCGCGCGCGCGCTGGGCCTCGGCCTGGCGCGCGGCGGCGGGCTGGGCCGTGGGCGAGGTGTCGATCAACAGCACGGCGCAGCCCACCAGACGCAGCCGGGTGGCCTGCTGCAAGGCGTCCTGCTCGGCCTGGGCGCGGCCGCCGCGGCCGTCCAGGCCGACGTTGCCGCGGCCGTCGGTCAGCAATACCACCAGCGGGGTCTCGCCGCGGCGCTGCGCGGCCTCGGCCAGGTCGGCCGCCTGCGCCACCGCCGATGCCAGCGGTGTGCCCCCACCGCCGGGCAACGCCGCCAGGCTGCGTTTGGCACGCACGAGGGATCGGGTGGGTGGCAGCAGCAGTTGCGCCGCCGCGCCGCGAAAGGCCAGCAATGCCACGCGGTCGCGGCGCACATAGCAGTCGGCCAGCAGCAGTTCGACGGCGCCCTTGGCTTCGGCCAGCCGGTTCAGCGCCGACGAACCCGAGGCATCGACGGCGAAGATGGTGGTGGTCTCGCGGTTCTGGCGCAGCTTCTGCACATGGAAGTCTTCTGAGCGGACTTCGATGCGGCGCACGGGCAGCACTCGATCCGGCAGACCTGCGGCCGCTGCCGCCTGCGCACGTTCGGCCGCCGCCACCGCGCTGGCGGCGCGGCGCACCCGCTGCCACGGTGCCGCGGCGCGCAGGGTGTCGATGACGCTGAGGCGCTGGCCGCCACGCGGTTCGCCGCGGCGCACGCCCGCAGGCCGGCCGCGGCGACCGCCCTGCTGCTGCGCGCCCGCCTTGCCGGCTGCGCGCGCCGGATCGCGAGTGCCGGCGCCACGGGCCAGCCGAAGCAGCAGATCGGGCGGCAATGCGGCCAGGGCCGCTTCGAGCAGCATCTCGACGGGCGGCATGTCGGGCTGGGTCTCGTCGGCGGGCGGATCCGGCGGCGGTGCAGGCGGCTCGGCGCCGTCCGGCGGTGGCGCGGGATCCGGCGGGGGCGGGGGCGGGGGCGGGGGCGGGTCGGCAGGATCCGGAGGGTTCGCAGGGGGAGGCTCTTGCGGCTCTTCCGGCGGTGGTTCGGGCGGCTGCTCGGCAGGCGGTGCGGCAGGCAACTGCGTCGCGCGCGGCCCCAGCACCAGCCGCGCGGCGACCGCGGCGTCACCGGCCTCGACCGCGTCGCGCTGGCACAGGGCGGCATGCGCCCGCGCCACCGCCAGCGCCTGCAGCACCGCGCGGGGCGAGGCCACGCCCAGTGCCGCCGCAGCCATGCACAGCGAGCTCAGCAATTCATCGTCCAAAGACACACGGCGCCCGGCGGCACCGGCCAGGTCGGCGTCGACGGCCAGCGCCTGCACGTCGGTGTCCATGGCCCGGCCCGGCGACACGGCGGTCAGGTCCAGCACCATCGCCACACGCTCGCGCAGCACGGCCGGCGCGATCTCGGTGTCGTCGGCGCCCTCGTCCAGCAGCACCAGGCCGAAGCGCGCCGGGTGCTGCAGGGCCACGCCGTCACGCTGCATCGCGATCTCGCCGCGGTCCAGCACCTGTCCCAGCCGCGCGGCGGT
>JBBSCX010000076.1:0-11897 GCA_038249905.1 Burkholderiales bacterium | reverse complement strand
GCTGTTGTCGAAGTCACGCGGCGCATCGCCGCGCGCAGTTTCAAGGATCGCCAGGCCTATCTGGCGCGCATCACCCGGCTGCTGCAGCGCCCGCCCGGCGCTGATCGCATGGGTTGTGCCAATGTCGCGCACGCCTTTGCCGCCTTGCCGTCCAACGACAAACTGCGCATCGTGGCTGACAAGGGGCCGCACATCGGCGTGGTGACTGCCTACAACGACATGCTGTCGGCCCACCAGCCGTACGAGGGCTTCCCGGCCGTGCTGCGCGACGAGGCGCGCCGCCGCGGCGCCACATTGCAGGTGGCCGGCGGGGTGCCCGCCATGTGCGACGGCGTCACCCAGGGCCTGCCGGGCATGGAGCTGAGCCTGTTCAGCCGCGACAACATCGCCATGGGCACGGCCATCGCGCTGACCCACGACGTGTTCGACGTCGCGCTGCTGCTGGGCGTGTGCGACAAGATCGTGCCCGGGCTGCTGATCGGGGCACTGCACTTCGGGCATCTGCCGTGTGTGTTCGTGCCGGCCGGACCGATGTCCAGCGGCCTGAGCAACAACGCCAAGGCCAAGGTGCGCGAGCAGGCGGCGCAGGGTCTGGTCGGCCGCGAAGAACTGCTGGCGGCCGAGAGCGCCGCTTACCACGGCCCCGGCACCTGTACTTTCTACGGCACCGCCAACAGCAACCAGATGCTGCTGGAGGCGATGGGCCTGCACGTGCCCGGCGCGGCCTTTGTGCACCCGCACGACGATCTGCGCGAGGCGCTGACGCGCGAGGCCGTGGCCACGGTGCTGGACCTGCGCTGGCGCGGCGGCGCGCGGCCATTGCCCATCGGACAGTTGGTGGACGAGCGCGTGATCGTCAACGCCATGGCCGCATTGCTGGCCACCGGCGGCAGCACCAACCACCTGATCCACTGGGTGGCGGTGGCGCGCTCCGCCGGCATTCACATCGACTGGACCGATTTTTCAGAGCTATCGGCCGTGGTGCCGCTGCTGGCGCGCATCTATCCCAACGGCAGTGCCGACGTCAACCAGTTCCAGGCGGCGGGCGGCCCGGCATGGGTGCTGCGTGAACTGCTGGAGAGCGGCTGCATGCACGCCGACGTGGCCACGGTGGCGGCCGGCGGCATCGCGGCCTACACGCGGGTGCCCGAGCTGGTCCCCGAACGCGTGGCAGCACAGGTGGCCGAGCGCATGCCGGTCAGCGACCCCGCCCCGCGCCTGCGCTGGGCCAGCTTGCCGCCCGACAGCGGCGACAGCAGCATACTGCGGCGCGCCATCGAGCCGTTTTCGGGCCACGGCGGGCTGACTCTGCTGCAGGGCAACATCGGCCGTGCGGTCATCAAGACCTCGGCCGTGCCCGACGACAGGCACGTCATCCAGGCCCCGGCGCGGGTGTTCGACAGCCAGGACGCGCTGCACGCGGCCTTCAATGCCGGAGAGCTGGACCGTGACGTCGTCGTCGTCGTCCGTTTCCAGGGCCCGCACGCCAACGGCATGCCCGAGCTGCACAAGCTGACGCCGCCGCTGGCGGTGCTGCAGGGCAAGGGCTTTCGCGTCGCGCTGGTGACCGACGGGCGCATGAGCGGCGCCAGCGGCAAGGTGCCGGCTGCCATCCACGTCAGCCCCGAGGCCCTGGCCGGCGGCCCGCTGGCCAAGGTGCGCGACGGCGACCTGATCCGTGTCGATGCCGAAGCCGGCGTGCTGGCTGCGCTGGTGGACGAGGCCACCTGGGCCGCCCGCGAGACCGCCACGATCACCGCCGAGCAGGCCGAGATCAACGCCCACGACCTGGGCCGCGATCTCTTCGCCGGCATGCGCCGCAACGTCCGCAGCGCCGAGGAGGGCGCGGTCACCTGGCTGTGAGGCGGCCCCGCCCGAGCCCCGCCCTTCCTTCTGACCTGCACGGAGCGACCACGCCATGAACCCTCTCGTCCAAGACCCGCTGCAGCTCGCCAGTTTCGGCCCGGTCATTCCCGTCATCGTCGTGCAGCGGCTGGCCGACGCGGTGCCCCTGGCGCAGGCGCTCGTCGCCGGCGGGGTGCGTGTGCTGGAGGTGACGCTGCGCACCCCGGTGGCGCTGCAGGCGATGCGCGAGATGATCCGCGCCGTGCCCGGCGCCATCGTCGGCGCCGGCACGCTGCGCACGGTGGCCGATGTCGAGGCCGCCAAGGCAGCGGGCTGCGCCTTCGGGGTCAGCCCCGGTTACGACACCCGTTTGGGCCAGGCCTGCCGCGCGCTGGGCTTGCCGCTGCTGCCCGGCGTGGCCACGGCCAGCGAGGTGATGGCCGCGCATGCCGACGGCCATGGCTTCCTGAAGTTCTTCCCGGCGACGGCGGCCGGCGGCATCCCGATGCTGAAGGCCCTGGCGGGCCCTTTTCCGGACATCGCCTTCTGCCCCACCGGCGGCATCACGCCCGAGACCGCACCGGCCTTCCTGGCGCTGTCCAACGTCAAGGTCTGCGGCGGCTCTTGGCTGACACCGCAGGACGCCATCGACGCAGGTGACTGGGGCCGCATCACGGCGCTGGCGGCCGCGGCCAGCGCCTTGCGACCCGACTGACGCGGCGCGACGCCGGTCCTGACCCCGCGACGATGTATGGCGCTGCGCGGCGCTGTACGGCGCTGTACGGGGCTGCGGCAGTTCAGCCGCCCGCGCCCGCCAGCACGGCGATGCCCAGGGCCGCAAACACGGCGGCTGCGAGGCGGTGTACCCAGGCCACGGGCACAAACTTCACGGCCCGTTCTCCCAGCAGCACGGCCGGGACATTGGCCACCATCATGCCCAGCGTGGTCCCGGCGGTGACCGCGACCAGAGACGGGTACTTGGCCGCCAGCATGACGGTGGCGATCTGCGTCTTGTCGCCCATCTCGGCCAGGAAGAAGGCCACCACCGTGATGCCGAAGACGCCCAGGGGCCCGCGGGGCTTGGCGTCGACGCCGTCCGCCCTGTCCGGGACCAGCATCCACAGCGCCACGGCGATGAAGCTCAGGCCCAGCCCCCAGCGCAGCCACTGCGGGTCGATCCAGCCCGTCAGCCAGGCGCCCAGCGCGGCGGCCAGCGCATGGTTGGCCAGAGTGGCCACGAGGATGCCGGCGATGATGGCCAGCGGGGCGCGGTAACGCGCGGCCAGCAGCAGCGCCAGCAATTGCGTCTTGTCGCCGATCTCGCCGAGTGCGACGACCCCGGTGGAGACGGCGAAGGCCTCCCAGGGACCGGCCCCCGTCATGCGGTCACGCGGTCACGCGGCGACGGTGTAGTTCAGCGTCATGCGCCCGCCGTCCACGACCACGATCTCGCCTGTGACGTAACTGGCCGCATCGCTCAGCAGGAAGGCCACCACATCGGCAATCTCGCCCGGTTCGCCCAGGCGCCGCATCGGCGTGCGGCTCATGATGCGGGCCTTGGCCTCTTCGCTGGTCAATACCGCCTTGGCCGCCAGTTCGGTGGCGATGGTGCCCGGCGCGACGGCGTTGACACGCACGCCACGGTCGGCCAAGGCCAGCGCCATCACACGTGTGAGCTGGTCGATGGCGCCCTTGCTGGCGTTGTAGCTGGCAATGCTGGGGATCGTCAGGCGGCCGTTGACCGAGCTCATGTTGACGATCGCGCCGCGCTGGCCATGCGCGTTGGTGGGTGCATTGCCCACCAGCACCCGCGCCACCGCCTGTCCGACGAGGAAGTGGCCCTTCAGGTTGACGTCGATGACCGCGTCCCAGTCGGCCTCGGTGATGTCCAGGAAGTCGGCGGCCCTGAAGATGCCGGCGTTGTTGACCAGACCGTCGACGCGCCCGAAGGCGGCGACAGTGGCGGCCAGCGCGGCATCGACCTCGGCCTTGTGCGCCACGTTGCAGTGCAAGTAGGCGGCGCGGTGGCCGTCGGCGCGCAGCGCGGCCGCCAATGCCTCGCCCGGGCCGTCGGCCAGGTCCCACAGTGCGACGGCTGCGCCCCCTTCCACCAGGCGGCGCGCACAGGCTTCGCCGATGCCCTGCGCGCCGCCGGTGATGACGTGGGCCTGGCCGTCGAGCGCAAAACGGGTGCGGGGGCTGCTCATCGCGGAGTGCTCCTGGGTTTCATGCCTGGGCGGACACGGTGGGCTCGCGGGTTGCCGTTCAGCCCGCACGCCGGGCCGCGGTCAGGTGTGGAACAGGGGGGAAAAGGTGGAAGGAAGGGAAAAACCGGGGGAAACCGGGGGGAAAACGGGGGAAGGCGGGCGTTTGCCCGGCTGGGGGCGCCGGACCGGGGCGCCGGATCGGGGCGCCAGGTCAATGAGCCGGTTCAGCTCTGCGGCGCCACAGTCCACAGCCGGGCAATTTCGCCCACGCCGTCGGTGCCGCGCACGCCGCGCAGCGTCTGCACGCCAGCCGATCGTGTCTTCGCGGACATCATTTGCGCCATGCCCAGCCGAAGGCGGGCTTCGTCCGGGCGCTGGAGCTTGCCCTTGGCGATGCCCTGCTCGATCAGCTTGATGCCGGTCTCGACCTCGCCCAGCGTTGCGTACTGGAACCCCACGCGCACCAAGGCGTCGCCCTTGGCTTCGTTGCCAGCCTCGCTGGCGACGCCGGCGATCTTCTGCTTCAGTTCGGCCTCTCGGGTGTTGATCAAGTCGCGCAGACGCTGGTGGCGCGCCGCTTCCGTGCCCGTGCCCAGGGCACCGCTGCTGTAACCCTGATCGACGATGCGCCTGGCCTCGGCCGGCAGCCCGACCTGCAGCGACAGCTGCGCGAACTCCATGAACTCCTCGGTCTTGCTCAGGGTGTCCGTGGCCATCCGCAGGCGCAGCACATCGAGTTCGTAGCGCGGCGAGAAGCCCGACTTGCGCGGCAGCCGGCCCAGGTAGGCCGCCCAGTAGTCCTTCTTCGGATAGTTCAGCAGCAGCTTTTCCAGGGTGCCCACATAGCCCGGCGCGTTCAGGCGCTGCTGAGCGTCGGCCAGGCGCAGCAAGTCGCCTTCATCCGGACGGCGGCCGGCTTGTTCGGCGGCGCTGACAGCGGCACCGGAGTCGCGTGCGATGGCGCCGTAATCGCCGCTGGCCGACTGCAGATACTGCTGCAACTGGCGGATGCCACCGCCGTTGTTGCCGGCCTGCTGGGCTTTGGCCAGCCACTCCGACGCCTTGGCGTTGTTGCGCTGCTGCGCATAGGCCGACGCCAATTGCTCGGCCACCTGACCCAGTTCAGCGCCACCGACCCGGCCGGCAATGCTTTCGAGCGCCTGGATGGCCGTCGCGCTGTCGCCCGCACGTTGTGCGGCAGCGGCCTTCATGCGATCGATGGTGAGCTGTTCGGCGCCGCTGCGGCCGCCCACGGATTCAGCCTCTCGCACCTTCGCAAGCGCCTCGCGCGCCTTGCCTTGCTTCAGCAACTCACCCGCCTGCTGCAGCGGCCGGCCGATCTCGGGCCTCAGGCCCTGGGCATGGGCCGCCGTGATGCAGGCGGCGGCGACGAAGGTCAGGGACAGTGCACGCAGGGTCTTCATGCTCATCAGAGGAACTGCTCGTTGCCGACGATGCCGATCTTGGTCAGGCCCAGACGTTGGGCCGTGGCGAGGATCATGGCCACGTGTTTGTACTCCACCAGCTTGTTCGGCCTCAGATGCACCTCCGGCGGGTCGGGCATCGTGGTCAGTGCCAGCAGCCGCGACTCGATCTCGGCGCGGTTGCCCGCCTCGATGATCTCGCCGTTCCAGCCCACCGTGCCGTCGAAGTCGACGTCGATGCGCACGATCTCGGGTGGTGTGGTGGGCGGCGGTGCATTGCTGGGCACCGGCATGTTCATCTTGACCGCGTGCGTCTGGATGGGGATGGTGATGATGAACATGATCAACAGCACCAGCATCACGTCGATCAGCGGCGTGGTGTTGATGTCGAGCATCACTTCATCCTCGTCGCTCTCCGAACCTATGTTCATTCCCATGGACTTGATCCTTTAAACCGGGCCAGGCTCATCAGCCGCCGCCCTTTGCAGGAGGCTCGGTAATGAAGCCGACCTTGAAGATGCCTGCGCGCTGACAAGCGACCACCACACGGCCCACAGACTCATAGCGCACCTCGCTGTCGCCTCGGATGTGCACCTCGGGCTGCGGCTCCTTCACCGCTTCGAGCTTCAGCCGGTTCACCAGGGTCTCGATGTCGGGCAGTCGCTCGGTGCCCCAGTAAATGCCGCCATCCCGGTCCACCGCCACCACGATGTTCTCGGGCTTGGTGATGGTGGGTACGTTGCGTTCCTTGGGCAGATCCATCGGAATGTTCTGCGTGATGACGGGGACCGTGATCATGAAAATGATGAGCAGCACCAGCATGACGTCGACCATCGGGGTCGTGTTGATGGTGTTGTTGAGCTGCTCTTCCTCTGCAGTGCTGGCTCCCACTTGCATGGCCATGGCGGCTCCTCGTGTAGCGCGTATGGATAGGGATCGGCTCTGGCGCTCAGCGCTTGCCCGAGAGCAGCACGTTCTGCAGGTCGCCAGCGAAAGCGCGCGTCTGGTCGAGGATCGCCTTGTTGCGACGCACCAGCCAGTTGTAGCCGATCACCGCAGGCACGGCGACGGCCAGGCCGAAGGCGGTCAGGATCAGCGCGGCACCCACAGGGCCTGCCACCTTGTCGATCGATGCCTGACCACTGAGGCCGATTTTCACCAGGGCTTCGTAGATGCCCCAGGTGGTGCCGAACAGACCGATGAAGGGCGCTGTCGAGCCCACCGTGGCGAGCAGCGCCAGACCGCTGGACAAGCGACTTTGCACATTGCCCACCGCGCGTTCGATCGACATGCCGATCCAGGTGTGCTTGTCGATCACCTCGACCATCGTGCCTTCGTGATGTTCGCTGGCCTTGATGCCCTGCTCGGCGATGAAGCGCGATGCGGTGCCTTCTTCCAGCGCGACGACGCCCGCCTTGATGCTTGCTGCCTTCCAGAAGGTTTCAGACCCTTCACGGCCGCTCTTGAGCATGGCGCGCTGCTCGAACAGCTTGACGAAGATCACGTACCAGCTCGCCATCGACATGATGACCAGGATGATCAGCGTGCTGCGCTTGACCCAGTCCGACGACGCCCAGCTGCCGCGCAGGCCGAACGGGTTCTCGACCGCCTCTTCGGTCACGGCCGGAAGCGGCGGGGGCGCGGGCTGCACAGCAGGCGCTGCCTCGGTCTGCGCGACGGGCGCGGACGCGGCATCGGTGGCCTGCGCGAGCGCGGATTCAGGGACGACGCTGAGCAGGGAAACAGCGGCGATCAGGGCGGCAGCCATCGAGGCGCGCAGGGCAGTGGACAAGGACATGTTGACTCCAGAAGAGACCGCGCCGTTGAAGGTCGGCGCTCGAGGCGTGGGGGACAGGTGGGGGTGCGAAAGGGTATGCATCGGCCGCTGGTGTCAGTCCAGCTTCCAGACGTAGGTCACGTCGGTGAAGGCCCCGACCGGGCGTCCGTTTTCGTCGGTGCCCGCGCTGAACCGGCAGCCGCTGAGTTTGGACACGGCCACACGGTCGAGCAGCTTGTGCTCACGCGTGGGACCGGCCGACTTGACGACGTCGGCGCCGACGAGCCGGCCGTCGGGTCCGATGTTGAAGCGGATGACGGTGGTGCCCGTGGCCTCAGCACGCACCGCCGCACCGGGATAGTCGTCCGCCGTGGGAGCGCAGGCCTTGACATCGGTCACGGCCGGCCGTGCCGCCTGCCGCGGCGCCACCGGCGGCGCCGGCGGCGCGGCCACCACTGGCGGCGGCTGGATGAACACCGGTGGTGCCGGCGGCGGCACCACCGTGGTGGTGGTGATGGTGGGTGCCGGTGTCGGCGGCGGATTCACCACCACCTCGGGCGGCGGCACGAAGCTTGGCGGCGGCGGCGCAAACTTCGGCGGCGGCGGCAGGTTCTCTGGCGGCGGCGGCGGTGGCGGCTTGGTCTCTTCGATGATCTTGGTCTCGATCGGCGCCCTAAGCACCTCGATCATGCGCTGCCCGAGACCGGTGACCAGCGCCCACCCGAGCACCAAATGCAGGCCCAGCACGATGCCGATGCCCACGATATGCTTGCCGGGATTGCCTTGCTGTTCTGCGAAATCCACTCGACTCCTCCAGTCATCCCCGGGCGCTATCGTCGCCGCGCGGCACTGCATTCAAACGACCGTGCAGTTCCACGATCTTGCGCCCCCAACCGGTGCGCTCAAGGCGCGGCACTATATCGCGAAGCTATTTGCGCCCCGCCCCGGGCATCACCCTAGACAGGGGGCGCGCCATGTCCGTCTGCGCGCGGTCACCATAGCAGTCTTGCAAGATCGAGGCCAAACGGTGACACCGGCGGGCTTGCACGGCGGCGCTTGTCTCTGGTGCGTGCACCAGCGGCTCCATGGCCGGTGCACCGCTTTCAGGCATCGCCCGCGAACCTGCGCAGTGCATGCACAACCGCATGCACGGCCCGCCTCTGCGCCATTTTCTGGTCGGCTGCGACGGCGTGTCGGTCTGTCATCGCACGCAACCAGGTCAACTGTCGCTTGGCCAACTGCCGCGTGGCGGCCATGCCCTGGCCGCGCAGCAGTGCCAGATCGCCGCTGTCCAGCGCGGCCCAGGCCTGGCGATACCCCACGCAGCGCATCGACGGCAGCCCGGGGTGCAGGTCGCCGCGGGCACGCAGGGTGCGCACCTCGTCGAGCAGTCCGGCGGCGAGCATGGCGTCGAAGCGCGCCGCGATGCGTTCATGCAGCCAGCCGCGGTCGGCCGGCTCCAGCGATACCAGCGGCAGTGGCATGCCGGCGCTTTCTTGCGTGTCGCCGGCGGAGTCGCCGGCTGTGTCAGCGGCTGTGTCGCGACCAGTGCGGTCGCTGCGGCGCTGCTGCCAGTCCGACAGCGGCCTGCCGCTGGTCTGCCAGACCTCCAGCGCGCGCTGGATGCGTTGCGCGTCGTGCGGCGCCAGGCGTGCAGCGGTGGCCGGGTCCACCCGCGCCAGCTCGGCGTGCAGGGCCGGCCAGCCCAGCGCCGCGGCGCGGGCGTCGAGCGCGGCGCGCACGGCGGGGTCGGCCGCCGGCAGGGTGTCCAGGCCTTCGCGCAGGGCCTTGACGTAGAGCATGGTACCGCCCACCAGCAGGGCCAATCGGCCGCGGGCGTTGATCTCGGCGATCAGGCGCGTGGCGTCGGCAGCGAAGCGTGCGGCGGAGTAGGCCTCGGTCGGATCGAGGATGTCGATCAGATGGTGCGGCACTGCGGCACGTTCGGCCGCATCGGGCTTGGCGGTGCCGATGTCCATGCCACGGTAGACCGTGGCCGAGTCGACGCTGATGATCTCCAGCGGCAGCTCGCGCGCCAGCGCCATCGCCACCGCGGTCTTGCCGCTGGCGGTGGGGCCGGCCAGGATGACGGCGCGGGGACGGGGCACGTTCATGCGCGGGGCAGCCGCTGCACCAGAGTCCAGGCCACCAGGCTGGTGGCCGCAGCCCAGAAACCGAAGCCCAGCGCGTAGGCGGGCAGGCCGGCCGGCAGCGCCACGCCCAGCCACAGGCCGACACCGAAAGCGGTGGCCGCCAGCACAAAGCCTGCCAGCGCTGACGCGGCGCCGGCCGCCTGCGGAAAGGGGCCGACCGCACCGGCCTGGCCGCAGGGCTGGTGCACGCCGGGGCCGAAGCAGAACAGCCACTGCGGCGCCAGCAGCAGCCAGGCCGTGGCCGGCGAATGGGCCCAGCCCGCCAGCCCCACTGCCAGCACGCCCGCCCCGCCCGACAAGCTGAACAGCGCTCCACGCCGCACCGCACCGGCCATGCCATGACGCACGATCCAGCGCCGGCACACGAAGGTGCCGCCCAGGTAGGCCAGCGAGCCGCTGGCCAGCGCCAGGCCATAGCTGGCAGGGGTCAGTCCCAGGCCGTCGATGAAGATGAAGGATGAACCCGCCAACAGCGTGAACAGTCCGCCGTAGGTGCACGAGATCAGCAGCGTCCAGGCGACGAAGGTCGGATGCCGCGCGATGCCGCCCCAACGTCGCAGCAGCGGGCCCAGGCGGGTGGCGTGGGGGTCCAGTTGCGGCGCGGTTTCGGGCAGTTGCCAAGCGACGTAGGCCCAGCTCAGCGCTCCGACTGCGGCCACCAGCGCCAGCGCCAGGCGCCAGCCGCCCTCTGTCGCCACGGCGCCGCCCACAGCCGGCGCCAGCACCGCGATCACGCCCAGTCCCGACAGCGCCAGTGACATCACCTGCGCGCCCTGGTGCGGCAGGTAGAGGTCGCGCACCGTGGCGCGGGCGCAGACCACCGCGGCCGCCAGCCCCAGGCCCTGCAGCACGCGCCCGATCACCAGCCATTCCACCGTGCCGGCCAGCGCGCTGGCCACGCTGGCCGCGGTGTACAGGCCCAGGCCGAACATCAGCACCGGACGCCGACCGATGCGGTCGGCCAGGGGGCCGCAGACCAGCTGGCCCAGGCCGAAAGCCAGGATCAGGGCCGACATCGTCAGCTGCGCCGCGGCCAGGCTGGCCGACAGATCACGTGTCAGCAGCGGCAGGGCCGGCAGGTACAGGTCGGTCGTGACCGGCTGCAGGCCCAGTAGCAAGGCCAGTGCCAGGGCCACGCGTCCGGCCGGCAGCCCGACCGCGGTGGGGAGGGCCGCAGTCACACCCAGCGCGCGCTGACGGCCATCACGGCCGAAACGCGTGAGTGCCGGTGACTGCCCGTCACGGCGCGTCGATGCCCGTCACTGCCCGTCACTGCCCGTCACGGCCCGTCACAGGAAGCGCTCGTCTGCGCCCAGGTAGCGCCACTGCCCGGCCGGCAGCGGCCCCAGCGACACACTGCCGATGCGCACCCGCTTCAGCCCCACCACCTTCAGGCCCACCAGCTCGCACATGCGGCGGATCTGCCGCTTGCGCCCCTCGCGCAGCACGATGCGCAATTGCTCCTCGTTCTGCCAGCTGACGCGCGCCGGGCGCAGCGCCTGGCCGTCAAGCTCCAGACCGTGGCGCAGGCGGTCGAGCGCGGAATCTGGCACGGGCTGGCCGTCGAGCGGCTGCACCCGCACCAGGTATTCCTTTTCCACCCGCGTCTGGTCGCCGATCAGCAGTTTGGCGATGCGCCCGTCCTGCGTGAACACGATCAGCCCGGTCGAATCGATGTCCAGCCGCCCGGCCGGCGCCAGGTGGCGCAGGTGGGTGGGCCGAAAGTCGATGCGCGTGGCGTCGCCGTCCCAGCGATTGGCGGGCGTCAACAAAGTCACCGCCGGTTCGTGCCCGTCCTCGGCCTGCGCGCTGACATAGCCCATCGGCTTGTGCAGCAGGATGGTGACGGCCTGCGCCTGTTCGACGCGGGCGCGCGGGTCGATCTCGATGGCGGTGTCGGGCGCGACGCGCTGGCCCAGTTCCACCGGCTTGCCATTGCAGCGCACCCAGCCGGCGGCGATCCAGTCGTCGGCCTCGCGACGCGATGCCAGGCCGCGCTCGGTCATCAGCTTGGACACCCGCACGCCTTCGGGTGGAGCCGACGCCGGGCCGGCAGCGGCAGCGGCAGGCGATCGACGCTGCGGCTGAGGCGATGTGGCGCGCGGTACGGGCCGCTTTGGGCCTGCATCGGGCCGGCTGGGGCTGGGGTTGCGGCCCGGGCCCTCGGGCCGGGCCGGGCTGCGCGGTGGCCGGTCGGAGGGCCGCGGGAGCGACCTTCCGTCGCGTCGCGGGGGGGGCCGTTCGGCGCTGCGCGAGGGGTTCCGGTCGACACCGCGCGCCGGTGGCATGGCCGGTCCCGGGGCTGGGGTCGCCGCCGGGGTGGCAGAGCGGTCGACCGCAGGGTCGACCGCGGGATCGACCGCGGGGTCAACCGCAGGGTCGACCGCGGGGTCAACCGCGGGGTCAACCGCGGAATCTCGGGCACCCGGTCGCCTGCGCGGGGCGTTCGGCCGCACCGGGCGGCGTGGCCCCTCCGGCCCCACCGTGGGTG
>JBBSCX010000075.1:0-12041 GCA_038249905.1 Burkholderiales bacterium | reverse complement strand
GCCAGGCCCAGCATGTCGCGCTCGCCCCACGGCTTGACGGGCTTCAGAAAGGCCTGCACGAGAGATCGTGGCTGCTGGCTGCCCTTCTCGGCCAGCAGGAAGCTGGCGCGGGCGCGCGAGCCGAAGCTGTTCTGCATGCCGGTCGGCGCCACCTGTGCGATGGCGTGCACCAACGCCTTCAGCGCCTGGGCGCGCAGCGCGGTGTCGCCGCCCAGGTTGTCCAGCAGCAGTTCGCGGTCGATGCAGACGTAGAGGTAGAACAGGCCAGCGCCAAAAGCGCGATCATCAATGTGGCCAGCACCCTTGTCCCTGACGTTCAGATCGTCGACCGCACTGAAGAAGTCGTCTTCGACAGCGGCCCTGTGGACAGTGATCGCGTGAGCAACCTGCACGGCTGCCTCGCGCTCGAAGGGCGAGTGCGCAGGATCCGCAAGCATGCGTCCGAACATTGCAATGTCTACAGCGGCTCGCGGAAGGCTCAAGAGGCTGAGGTCTTCTTTGGTCGGTCCGGACTTGCGATCAATGCATGCCGCGACAAGGGCGTCGACTCCCGTGCGCTCTTCTGGACTGATGTGAGCAAGTTGTTCGATCTGCAGGTCGTCGTAGGCGTCGGTCTTCTTATCAGCCTTTTGCTTGCCGAACGCGCCCGCAATAGAACGGGCCCATTCGCGCGCCGATTTCTCCGCAACACCGGCAGTGATTAACGACTTGTAGGCCTCAACGCCCATCAGCTTGGTGCGTGTGCCCTTGTGGTTCTTGCCGACTTCGGCTTCGAAGACGTCAGACGTGCGCCAGGCCCGCTTGAGGCTTTGCGATGAGATGCGCAGCCGCAGGGCGTCGCCCAGCAACGCAGTCTTCGGGCGGCCGGTGTCGTCGCGGTTGAGGTTGGCGGGGGGGTAGGCAGTCAGGACGTGAAGTTGGACAAAGCGGGACATGGTGGATTTCTCCCTGAGGTTGAACGAATGACAGTGAGACGGTTGTTTGGCGATCTGGCAGCTCAGGTGCGGGCCTTGTCCCATTCGTAGGAGTAGGCCCAGCGCTTCTTCACCGCGTCGCCCCAGTTGACGACGTCGGTGGCCAGCGCGCAGACGTCGGCGCGGTCTTGCAGCAGCGGCACCGCGCGGCGAAGGCCGGTGAAGAGCGTGTCCACGTCGGGCGACTCCAGCAGACGCCGGAAGCGCAGTTCGCTCAGCGGCGGCTTGTCGCCTTCGCTCATGGCCTGCGGCAGGTTCAGCGCGGACTGCTCGCGCACATGGGCCAGCAGGCCAGCGGCAGCGGCCAGGCGGTCGTCCTGCCAGCGCTGGCCGGGCCAGCCGGCGGCCAGCAGCCGGCGGTGCAGCCGCTGGAAGGCCGGCTGCAGCACCACGGCGGTGATGTCTGGCGCACGGCGCAGCGCGGCACGGCCACCAGTGTCGTCGGCCAGGCCGCGCCACCAGTCGAGGAGGATGTGGCCCCACACCTGCTGGGGGTCGAACTTCAAAGTCGTCATGGCGCCTCCTGGGGTTTCGTTGTGGTGCCAGCAGCGGCCTTGCGGCCGGCGCGTTTGGCGACTGGTTCAGTGGGCAGACCCAGCGCCTGTTTCAGCTTGGGACCGTGCAGGCTGTTGCGCAGTTGCTTGTGGGCCAGTGCGATGCGGCGGGGGTTCTGGCGTTCGATGGCGCCGACGCCGACGAAGGTGTGGTCGAACAGGTGCAGCGCGGCGCGGACGAGCGCGCGGTGCCAGGCTTCGCGGGCAGGCAGGGCGGGGTGTTCGGTGCCACTCTGCGCGGCGTCAATCAGGGATTGAAGCTGGCGGTAGAAAGGCGCTTCGGTGGCGGCCCAGAAGCTGGCGTCGACATGGCTGAAGTCGCCGCGTGCGTCGGCGCTGAACCAGGCGTCCTTGACGGCGCCGCGCATGTAGCTGCCGGCAAGGCTGGCCGCGTCCAGCCAGCGACCGACCTCGGCTTGTAACTGCGCGCGGGTGTCGCGGTCGCAGTCCGCCAGGCCATACAGGGGCAGCGTGGCGTCGTACCAGCAGCGCGCCTTCATGTTGTCCATGTCGTAGCCGAAGGCCCAAAGCCGCAGCGCCCCGCCCGTGCTGCGCGGCGGCAGTTGCAGCGCGCGGGCGACCACCTGCGCGACGCGCGTGTTGGTCTTGGCATTGGCGGCGCCGAGCACCCAGGCCAGCCAATGCCGGTAACCCAGCCCACCGGGCTGCGGGTGCACGGGCAGCCAGCCTTCCTTGGTCTCGTAGTACGGTGACAGCGGGTGCGACCAGCTGCCCTTGTAGTTGAGGCCGTAATTCTTGGTGCCATACCGGCTGATCAGCGATGCACTCTCGCGTCCGCAGACGTCACAGGGGCCGCTGTCCACGCCCGCCATGTCCAGCCGGATGCGGCGCGGCACGGCCCAGAACAGATGGGCCGGGTGCACTTGGGACTGCGCCAGTTCGCCCTTCAGTGGCTGCAGCGCCGTCACCGGCCCCAGCCAGGGAAAGCTGCGCTGCGGATCTGTGAATTCGGCATGGCTGCCTTGGGCCAGGAAAGCCGGCCGCTCGCGCACGTTCATCCACAGGTGCTGCCACAGGCTGGCGTCGCCCGGCGCCAGCACCAGGGTCGTCAGCGGGCCGCCGCCGCGCAGGCCGGTGCGGTGGCCGGCGCCGCCAGCCGGTGCATTGAGTTGCAGCGAGAACAGCGCCGTGGCTGCGCAGGCGGGGCACAGCGCCTGGACCTGGCCGCGCTTGACGAAGTGGTCGGCGTTGTTCTTCAGCGTCTGCTCGCCGGGGGCATCGATCAGCAGCGCGCTGATGCCGTTAATGGCCACATCTTCGTCGCCGAGCGCTGGGTCCTGCATGAACCGCGGCCCATCGCCGTCAAAAGCGAACGCCGACACCACCGGCGCGAACCATGCCCGCAAGGTGTCCGCCTCAGGCGGCGCCCTGAACAGCTCGCGCCATTCAATGCTGTCCGCCACCGGCGTCGTCGTCTGCAGAAGCCCGATGGCGAACTGAGCCAGCGCGCCGTTGAAGTCGGGCCGGTCGGCGTCGAAGGCGCGCCACTGCGCTTCGGCCAAGCGGCAGGGGGTGATCCATTCGCGCCGGCCCTGCGCGTCGCGCACCGGCATCCAGGGGTCTTGCAGCAGGTTCATGCCTCGGGGTCCTCTCGTGTTTCGGTGGGGGCGGTGGTGTCGGCCAGGCGCAGGCCCTGGTCGCTGTCGTAGACCCAGCGCAGCCTGCGCGGCGCCTGGCCCTTGCGCGCGGCGCTCAGCGTCTCGCCCACCCAGCCTTGGGACGTGCATGCCAAGGCCAGCAGTACCGTCCAGCGCCCGCCGGCAGGCATCTGGGCCAGCGTGGCCTGCACGGCGGCGCGCAGTGCCGGGTCGGTGGGCTCGGCCGTGGCGGCGGCCAGGCGCTCGGCCACGCGCAGGCTGCTGTAGGCCCAGCCGTGTGGCCGGTCGATCCAGGGCCGAAGCACGCCACCCTCCCAACGCGCCAGCGTCACCGTGCTGCTGGCATCGCCCAGGCGCGAGGGCGTCTGCGCCTCGCTCCACCAGTCGAAGCCCTCGTGCCGCCGATAGCCCATGTCCAGCTTCAGCGTGTTCATCTGCGCCTGCGTCTGTGCGGCATAGCCCCGGCCCTCGGCGGCCAGCGCGTTGGCGTCCAGCCCTGGCGGCACTTCGGCGTCGTCACCGAACACGCCCTCGATCAGCGGGCGCGCGTCGTCGGGCATCGTGAAGGCACCCGAGCGCAAGGCCCGGGCTGTCAGCCACAGCTGGCCATGGTGTTCGTACACGGCCGCGGCTTTGGGGAATGCGGCCTTGAACCAACTGGCGTCCGGCGTATCGGTCCACGGTGGCGTCAGCACCCACAGCCACGGCTCGCCGCGCTGGTCGGCGGCGGCGGGGTCGGCTTGCGGCGTGCCGTCGGCGGTGCGGCGGTGGCGGCGCAGCCGTCCGGCGCGCTGGATGACGCGGTCGATGGGTGCCAGGTCGGTCACCAGCAGGTCGAAGTCCACGTCCAGCGACTGCTCGACCACCTGGGTGGCGATCAACAGCTTGCCGGCCCGCGCGGCCGGCAAGCTGTGCTTGCCGAAGCTGGCCAATACGCGCTCTTCCATCGCCAGCCGGTCGTGCAGCGCAAAGCGGGCGTGGAACAGCAGCAGCGCGTCTGCCGACAGGCGCGGCTGGAGATGCTGGAAGTGCTGGAAGGCGGCCAGCGCGTCGGCCACCGTGTTGCGCACCCAGCAGACGCACTGCCCGGCGGCGAGCGCGGCCGCGATGGCCGCGTGTACCTCGTCCACGCTGCCGGTGCTGTGCACGTGCACACGCCGCTGCACGTCGGCGCGCGTGGCCAGCGCGTCCTGCGCCAGTTCGGCGGCATCACCCGCAGGCCAGCGCGTAGCCAGAGGGTAGGCCCGTTCAACGGCCATCGGCGCACGTTGCCCCAGCCCCTGGGCAAACGCCTTCAGCAGCCCCTGCTTCATGCGCTGCGGCAGCGTGGCCGACAGCAGCACTGCGCTGCCACCGGCGCTGGCGTGAAAGCGCAGCAGCACTTCCAGCACGCCCTGCATGTAGGTGTCGCAGGCATGCACCTCGTCCACCACCAGCACTTTGCGCAGCAAGCCCAGCAGGCGCAAGGACTGGTGCTTGCTGTGCAGCACCGCCAGCAGCGCCTGGTCGATGGTGCCCACGCCGGCCGGCGAGAGCAGCGCGCGCTTGTTGTGGTCGGCCAGCCAGGCCGTGCAGCGCACCGATGCGGTGGCGTCGAGTTGACGGGCGTCCTGCTCGGCGGGGCCCTGCGGCAGCACCGTGGCCGCGAAGTCGTCCACCAGGGCACGCTGGCCGTGGGCCAACACCAGGCTGGCAGGGTCGGCGAACAGCCGCGCATACGTGTCGGCGATGCGCCCGTACATCGCATTGGCCGTGGCCATGGTGGGCAGCGCGACGAAAAAGCCGTCGGCCAGGCCGGCGGCCATCAGCCGGTGTGTGAGCATCAGCGCGGCCTCGGTCTTGCCGGCGCCGGTGACGTCTTCCAGCAGATGGATCTGCGGGCCCGCGTGCAGTTCGACGCCGCTGGCCCAGGCCTGCAGGGGTGACGGCGTGGCGATGCCGGCGAACAGCGCGGCAAATGGCGTCTCCGCGGTGCTGGCCTGCGCCGTGATGCCGCTGGCCGCGACCGCAAGTGCCGCTTGACGGCGCGCATGCCGCCAGTAGTTGGGCGTGGCGACAGGCTCGGCGCGGTAGGCGAAGAAGGTGGTGTTTGATCCCAGCCAGTCGGCCAGCACCGCCAGGCCGGCCAGCCACCACGACAGTTCCTGGCTGGCGGCGATGAAGGGCGAGGCGGGCTGCGCGGCGATGGCTGCGGCCAGTTCATCGTCGATGAAGAACCCGCGCATGTCGCTGACGAAGGTCAGCGCCGCAGCGCGGTCTTCGCGCTTGTCGAAGTGCTGGGTCCACGTGTCGCCCTCGGCCGGCGGCTGGCCGTGGTGGCCGGTGCAGGCCGCTGCCCAGTAATCCAGGCCGTCGGCCAGGTCTTCGGAGCGCGGGCCGAACCAGGCCTCGTCGATCAACTGTTCACGCAGCACTTCCTTCCAGAACAACATGCCCAAGCTGTCGTGACGCAGCGTGTAGGGCTTGGCCGGGTCAGGCATGCGGCCGCGTTGGGCCTCGAAGACCTCGGGGCACTGGCTCTGGAAGGATTCGGCGAACTTGCCCAGGTCGTGCAGCGCCAACCAGAAGGCGACCCACGCGCTGGCCTGATCCGGACGCAGTTGCAGGCGTCTGGACAGCAGCTGCAGCAGGGCGGGCATGCGCTCCAGCACCTCGACGCCGACCGCCGCCACGTCCAGGCTGTGCAGCGGCAGGGGGTGGAACGGCGCGGCACCAGGGGCGTTGGCATCCGGTCGCGCCTTGCCCCACCAACGACAGGCGCTGTCATGCACGGCCCCGCTCCCTTGATCTGTTATGCGGCCATTCTGGCGGCGCGCTGGTGACGCAGGCCGATGACTTGTACGGATGGCGGGCCTGGGTTCGGTGGCATTCACCGCGCCATGTTGAAGGCTGAGTGGCTCAAATTCTGCGCCACTGTGCAAACGATCAGCCCAAGGTATTCCCGCACACAATGGCCGGCATGCAAACCACCCACACCCTGCGCCCGGCGGCCCCCGCCGATGTCCCCGCCATCGTCGGCCTCATCACCGAATTGGCGGTGTTCGAAAAGCTGCAACACCTGATGCAGGCTACGCCCGAAACGCTGGCGCCGCACCTGTTCGGCCCGCGGCCGGTGGCCGAGGCGGTGGTGGCCGAGGTGGGGCAGGGCGCTGACGCCCGCGTCGTCGCCTTTGCGCTGTTCTTCATCAACTTCAGCACCTTCCTCGCCCGCCCCGGGCTGTATCTGGAAGACCTGTACGTGCAGCCCGCGCACCGCGGCAGCGGCATCGGCCGCGCGCTGTTGAAGCATCTGGCGTCGCTGGCGGTGGCGCGGGGCTGCGGCCGCTTCGAGTGGAGCGTGCTGGACTGGAACGCCGACGCCATCGGCTTTTACGAAGGCATGGGCGCCGTGGTGATGCCCGACTGGCGCATCTGCCGCGTCACCGGGGCGGCGCTGCAGGACCTGGCCGGCGCTTGATCGGAACCCTGAATCCGGTTGGCCGACGAGCGCGAAAGCTCAGCCCGCCACCACCCCCAGCGCCATCAGCCGCTCGGCCGTCACCGACACGTTGACGCTCTTCTCGCCCACCAGGCCGGCGATGGCATGGCGCTTGTCGGCGGTGTCCACGCGCAGCGGTTGCGGCAGCGGCGCGCCGCGGTCGTTGGTCAGGCAGGCGACGATGGGGCTGTCGACCCGTGCGCCGCGCTGCACGACGATGGCCAGTGCGCCCGAGGCCAGGCGCACATGGCAGCCCGGCGGGTACAGGCCGAACTCCTTCACCAGCGCCGCCGTCATCGGGTGGCCGGGGTCCTGCATGAACATCTGGCGTCCGGCCACGTCGGCGGCCAGGGCGTTGCGGTGGCTGCGGCTGGCCAGCTTGCCGGTGTAGTTGTCGGCGCGGCGGATCAGCGATGCCAGTGCGCCGACCTCGGACTTGCCCGCCGGGTAGCCGCCGCCGCCTTCGACTTCGTGGTGGTCCAGCACCGCCTGCAGCCAGTCTTCGTCCTCGATGCCTGCCGTCTGCAGCATCTGCACGCTGCGCATCGGGTGCGTCTGCAGCGCGTGGTGCTGTTCCGGGCTGGGCGGCAGGGCCTGGTGCGCCAGTTCACCCTGCAGCTGCAGCATGGACAGGTTGGCCGTCAGCCCGGCCTTGAAGGCGCGCTGCGTCTCGTCTTCGCTCCACGCCAGCCGGTGCGCCACCAGCGACGCCGTGATGGCCGTGTGCAGCGATCGCTGGGTGCCATACGCCAGGTCGGCATTGCCGGTCTTGCGCAGAATCTGGAAGATGGCCAGGTCGGGGTCGCGGTCGATCAGGCTCAGCACCGGCCCGGCGGCTTCGTCCAGCGCCAGACGAAAACCCACCCGCGGCGACGCCAGCAGCGCCTGGCCCACACGCTGCAGGCACTGCGTCCACAGCCTGGGCAGTTGATCTCGCGGGGCCTTCATGATGGTTTCGTGGGCGGTCAGCAGTTCGGCCATGTCCACCAGGGCGCCGCGGCGGAAAAGGGCTTCCATCTGCTCGGCGCTGTCCACGCTCTGGCCGCGTGCCAGCAGCAGGGTGCGGTCGGCGTCACGCACGTTGAAGGGCAAGGGGGCGCCCAGCTGGATGCGGTTGCTGACGGTCGACAGGGCGGCGAGTTGCATGATTTTTCGACTTTTCGGTGGTGGCGCCTGGGGCTTGCTCGGTTTTCGGCGCACCAGGGCGGGGCTTAAGCTCTGCGCATGACTGGCAACAAGACTGCGCGGCAAGACAAGGCGCCCATGCGTGAAGGGATGGGGACGCAGGGGTTGGACAGGCAGGGGTTGGCAACGACCGTGCCGCACGACCCCTGGCATCACCTGCACGCCGGCTTTCACTGGCAGGTGCCGGCGCGCTTCAACATCGGCACGGCCTGCTGCACGCGCTGGGCGGCCAGTCCTGCGCATGCGCGGCGCACGGCGGTGGCCTGGGAACATGAAGACGGCCGCCGCGGCCGCCTGAGCTACGCCGCCTTGCAGCGCCAGGCCGACCGCCTGGGCGTGGTGCTGCACAGCCTGGGGGTGCGCCCCGGCGACCGCGTGGCGGTGGTGATGCCGCAGCGGCCCGAGACCGCCATCGCCCACATCGCGCTGTACCGCCTGGGCGCCGTGGCGATGCCGCTGTCGATGCTGTTCGGCCCCGAGGCGCTGGCTTACAGGCTGCAGGACAGCGCCGCGGTGCTGGCGATCGTGGACGAGACCTCGATGGCCAACATGGCCGCCGTGCGCGCCGAATGCCCGGCCTTGCGCACCGTGCTGGCGGCGGGCGCGGCGCAGGGCCGTGCTTCAGGTGTGGACCACGCAAACGGCACCGACATCGACTGGACCCCCGCCCTGGCCGCCGCCCGCGGCCGGCCGCCGCTGCACGACACCGCCGCCGACGACCCCGCCGTGCTGATCTACACCAGCGGCACCACCGGCCCGCCCAAGGGCGCGCTGATACCGCACCGGGCGCTGATCGGCAACCTCAGCGGCTTCGTCTGCAGCCAGGACTGGTTCGGCCTGGGCGACCCGCTTGACCCGGTTGACCCGGGCGCCTTGGGGGCCTTGGGTGCCTTTCGCGGCAACGACGAGGTCTTCTGGAGCCCGGCCGACTGGGCCTGGACGGGCGGCCTGATGGACGCGCTGTTGCCGACGCTGTACTTCGGCCGGCCCATCGTCGCCTTCCAGGGCCGCTTCACGCCCGAACGGGCCTTCGAGCTGATGCAGCGCCATCGCGTCACGCACAGCTTTCTGTTCCCGACGGCGCTGAAGGCCATGATGAAGGCGGTGCCCCAGCCACGCACCCGCTACCGCCTGGCGCTGCGCACGGTGATGAGCGCTGGCGAGGCCGTCGGCGACGCGGTCTTCCACTGGGCCCGCGACGCGCTGGGCGTGAACCTGAACGAGATGTTCGGCCAGACCGAGATCAATTACGTCGTCGGCAACTGCGGGCGCTGGGTCGACCGCAGCGGGCGGGTGCACCCCGGCTGGCCGGCGCGTGCCGGCAGCATGGGCCGCGCCTACCCGGGTCATCGCGTGGCCGTGATCGACGACGCCGGCCACGAATGCCCGCGCGGCACGCCCGGCGACGTGGCGGTGCATCGCCTGGACGTGCATGGCCAGCCCGACCCCGTCTTCTTCCTCGGCTACTGGCGCAACGACAGCGCCACGGCCGCCAAGTTCACCGGCGCGGTGGACGGCAGCTGGTGCCGCACCGGCGACATGGCGGTGATGGATGCCGAGGGCAGCCTTTGGTACCAGGGCCGCAGCGACGATGTGTTCAAGGCTGCGGGGTATCGCATCGGCCCGAGCGAGATCGAGAACTGCCTCGTCAAGCACCCGGCGGTGGCCAATGCCGCGGTGGTGCCCAAGCCCGATGCCGAGCGCGGCGCGGTGGTCAAGGCGTATGTGGTGCTGGCCGCGGGTTTTGCGCCCGCCGACGCCCTGGTGGCCGAACTGCAGGCCCATGTGCGCGGCCGGCTGGCACCTTATGAATACCCGAAAGAGATCGAGTTCATCGACGTGTTGCCGATGACCACCACCGGCAAGGTGCAGAGGCGGGTGCTGCGGCTGCAAGAGCAAGCGCGGGCTGACGCAGCAGCAGCAGCAGCAGCAGCCCCGTCCACGAAGGAAAACCCGGCATGAAACTGTTGTTCATCGGGGGCACACGTTTCGTCGGCCTGGCGATGGCGCAGGAGGCGCTGCGCCGCGGACACACGGTGGAGCTGTTCCACCGCGGCCGCACGCCCAGCGACGCGCTGCCCGGCGCGCGCCATCGCATCGGCGATCGCCACGGCGACCTGTCGGCGCTGGATGACGACGCCAGGGCGGATGCCGATATGGCTACCGATGCGGATGCCGACAAGGCCGCCGCGGCGGGCTGGGACGCCGTCATCGACGTCTGCGGCTTTCGCCCGCACGAGATCGACACCGTCGCAGCCGCGTTGCGAGGGCGGTTCGGGCGTTATGTCTTCGTGTCCTCGATCTCGGTATACGACGCTGCCATCCCGGCCGGCAGTGACGAACAGGCGCCGCTGGCAGCGCCCGAACTGCTGGACGGCGGCGACCCGCGCACGGTGGCCATCGACGGCCGCACCTACGGCGCGCTGAAGGTGATGTGCGAGCAGGCCGTGCGGCGCCACGACCCGCAGGCGCTGGTGCTGCGGCCGAGTTACGTTTTCGGTCCGCACGACCCGACCGGGCGCTTTCCGACCTGGGTGCAGCGCCTGGCCGCGCCCGGCCCCGGCTCCGGGAAGGACGGCGTGGTCGAGGTGCCGGGCCCGGCCGACACGCCCATGCAGTGGATCGACGCCCGCGACCTGGCGGCCTTTGCGCTGGACGCCATCGAGGCCGGCGTGTCTGGCACTTATCACCTGGCCGGGCCGGCGGTATCGGCGGGCGCGGCGGGCGCGGCTGGCGCGACGGGTGCCTGCACCTGGGGCCAGATGATGCAGACGGTGTGCGACGCCGTGTCGCCAGCGGGCACCACCTTGCGCTGGCTGGATGTGGACACGGCCCGCGCCCGCGCACAGGCTGCCGCTGACGCCGCTGCGCAGGCCGACACCGATGGCACAGTCAAGGTGCCGCCCCTGTATCCGCTGTGGGCGGGCGGCGAAAGCAGCGGCCTGCTGGCCGTCGATACCGCCGCGGCACAGGCCCGTGGCCTGCGCTGCCGGCCGCTGGCCGAGACCAGCCGCGACGTGCTGGCCTGGCTGCGGCGCTGAGCCGATGCCGGCGTCAGCCGGCGCGCCCGGCCGCGACGCGTTTCAATTGCATCGGCAAGGCCGGCGCCTGGCCTTCCTTGTCCTGCCCCGCATAGACCGTCAGGTGCGGGAAGGGGATCTCGATGCCGCGTGCGTCGAAGGCGTTCTTCAGGCGGCGCAGGTATTCGCGCTTGATCACCCATTGCCGCATCGCCACCACCTTGAAGCGGCACTTGATCACCACCGCCGAGTCGCCCCACTGGTCGACGCCGGCCATCTCCACGTCTTCGAGCATGTGCACGGCAAATTCCGGATCAGCGCGCATCTCGCCGGCCACCTCGACCATCACCGCCATCACATCGTCGACGTTCTCGCGGTAGGCCACGCCGATGTCGAGCACCGCATGCGAATAACCGCGCGTCAGGTTGATGACGCTGCTGATCTGGCCGTTGGGCACGAAGTGCACGCGCCCTTCGTAGTCGCGCAGGCGCACATAGCGCAGCGTCACCTCTTCCACGAAGCCGGCATGGTCGCTGCTGAGTTGCACGATGTCGCCGGTGCTGATCTGGTTTTCCAGCAGCAGGAAGAAGCCGGTGAAGTAGTCCTTCACCAGGCTCTGTGCTCCGAAGCCCACCGCCAGGCCGACGACGCCGGCCGCGCCCAGGATGGGCGCCACCGAGATGCCGATCTCGGCCAGTACCAGCATGGCGGCCATGAGCGACACCACGACGGCCACCAGGTAGCGGAAGACGCGGCCCAGGGTCTCGGCGCGCTTGGCCGATTCACGGTCTTCCATGCGCGCGGCGACGCGGATGCGGAAGGCACGGATGCCGCGTTGAAGCATCAGCGACAGGATCCATGCCACGACCACGATGACGGTGACACGCAGCGCCGTGGTGGTGGCGCTGCCCATGCTCAGCCAAAGGCGAGAGAGGGTGTCGAGGAAGTTTTCTGTGTTCACGCCGGGGTCTCGGTCAGGTGATGGAGAAACTGGTCATGCCACCAATGCACATCGTGTTCGCGGATGCCGGCGAGAAGACGCGCATGCCGCAGCTGGCGTTCTTCCAGCGGCATGTGCAGGGCCCGCTGCGCGGCCTCGGCCACGGCCTGCGTGTCGTAGGGGTTCACGAGCAGGGCGTCGTGCATCTGCTCGGCGGCCCCGGCAAAGCGCGACAGCACCAGCACGCCCGGGTCGGCCGGGTCCTGCGACG
>JBBSCX010000074.1:0-12112 GCA_038249905.1 Burkholderiales bacterium | reverse complement strand
GCCACCATCGCCGCCCGGGCCGAGAAGAACCGCGCCGTCAGCGTCATGGTGCGGCGCGGCGAGTGGACCAACTATCTCGTCATCCGGCCCGGACGCTAGTTGACTTGGCAGACAGGTCTTTCTGCGATGCGGAATGGCGTCGCCATCGAATACTGAATGTGAGCGTTTGCTGACATTTCTGATGTTCCCGGATTTCCAGCACTGAAGTCAGTGACCTGTCACTTCGCTGAGCAGTCGGCGTGGATTCAGTGGCTGGACCACTAGAATCTGTGGCGAAAGGGTCAGGTTTAGCGGCAAACGAGGAAGGCATTCGCCGACCGGCCAGCGACCCAGCCCGCGTCGCAAATCTGTGGATAAACTGTGGATGAAATTTTGCTGTTGGCACCCTGCAACGGCCCGGAATCCAGCATTGGCGCGGCTTCCCACGGGGTGCTTTTGGCTACAATGAACGCCCAACAAGCAGTTGCCAAACGTTCTGTTGGAAGGCGCGTCACCCTTTTGGACGCGCCTTTTTTTTGTGGGTCGCGCAACCCGACGCGCCCGGCCGCAGCCCGGCCCTTCCAGTGCGCCGCCGGCCGCTTGGCAAGCCCTTTGCCAGCCCGGCCGCGATGCAATCACGTTCGATGAACCACATCCGAAACTTCTCGATCATTGCCCACATCGACCACGGCAAGAGCACGCTGGCCGATCGCATCATCCAGCGCTGTGGCGGCCTGTCAGACCGCGAAATGGAAGCGCAGGTGCTCGACTCGATGGACATCGAGCGCGAGCGCGGCATCACCATCAAGGCCCAGACGGCGGCGCTGAGCTACAAGGCGCGCGACGGGCAGATCTACAACCTCAACCTGATCGACACGCCGGGCCACGTGGACTTCAGCTACGAGGTCAGCCGCAGCCTGTCGGCCTGTGAAGGCGCGCTGCTGGTGGTCGATGCCTCGCAAGGTGTCGAGGCGCAGACGGTGGCCAACTGCTACACGGCGCTGGACCTGGGTGTCGAAGTCGTGCCGGTGTTGAACAAGATGGACCTGCCGCAGGCCGACCCTGAAAACGCCAAGCAGGAGATCGAGGACGTCATCGGTATCGACGCCACCGATGCCATCCCCTGCAGCGCCAAGACCGGCATGGGCATCGACGACATCATCGAGGCCGTCATCAGCCGCATGCCCGCGCCGCGTGGCAACCCGGACGCACCGCCGCGGGCGATGATCATCGACAGCTGGTTCGACAACTATGTCGGCGTCGTGATGCTGGTGCGTGTGGTCGACGGATCGCTCAGTCGCGGCGAGCGCGTCCGCATGATGGCCACCAACACCGTTTACAACGTCGAGCACATGGGCGTGTTCACGCCCAAGAGCGTGCCGCGCGACGCGCTGAAGGCGGGTGAGGTCGGCTTCATCATCTGCGGCATCAAGGAACTGGACGCGGCCAAGGTCGGCGACACGATCACGCTGGACAAGAAGCTGCCCAACAACCTGGGCCCCGCGACCGAGGCGCTGCCTGGCTTCAAGGAGATCCAGCCGCAGGTGTTTGCCGGCCTGTACCCGACCGAGGCCAGCGAGTACGACCAGCTGCGCGACGCGCTGGAAAAGCTCAAGCTCAACGACAGCAGCCTGCGCTTCGAGCCCGAGGTCAGCCAGGCGCTGGGCTTCGGCTTCCGCTGCGGCTTCCTCGGCCTGCTGCACATGGAAATCGTGCAGGAACGGCTGGAGCGCGAGTTCGACCAGGACTTGATCACGACCGCGCCCAGCGTCGTCTATCAGGTGCAGATGGGCGGGGTCGAGGCCGAGGTGATCGAGGTCGAGAACCCGAGCAAGATGCCCGAGCAGGGTCGCATCGCCGAGATCCGCGAGCCCATCGTCACCGTGCACCTGTTCATGCCGCAGGAATACGTGGGCCCGGTGATGACGCTGGCCAACGAAAAGCGCGGCGTGCAGCTGAACATGGCCTACCACGGGCGCCAGGTCATGCTGACTTACGAAATGCCGTTGGCGGAGATCGTGCTCGATTTTTTCGACAAATTGAAGAGCGTCAGCCGCGGCTACGCCAGCATGGACTACGCCTTCAAGGAGTACCGCGCCGCCGATGTCGTGAAGGTGGACATGCTGATCAACGGCGACCGCATCGACGCGCTGAGCCTCATCGTGCACCGCAGCCAGAGCCAGTACCGCGCGCGCCAGGTGGCGGCGAAGATGCGCGAAATCATTCCGCGCCAGATGTACGACGTGGCCATCCAGGCGGCCATCGGCGCCAACATCATCTCGCGCGAGAACATCAAGGCGCTGCGCAAGAACGTGCTGGCAAAATGCTACGGCGGTGACATCACGCGCAAGAAGAAGCTGCTCGAAAAGCAGAAGGCCGGCAAGAAGCGCATGAAACAGATCGGCTCCGTCGAGGTGCCGCAAGAGGCCTTCCTGGCCATTCTCCAGGTGGACGACTGAACGTGATGAGCTCCCTCACCGCCGGCTTGTACGGCATCCTGATCGTGTACCTGGGCGGCTGGTTCCTGGGCTTCTGGTCGGGCAACTTCTCGCTGCTGCTGTTCGTGCTGACGGTGGTCACGCTGCTGTACTGGCTGGCCGAGCGCTTTTACTTTGCACCGGCGCGCATCGCCTCGGCCGAGACCCTGGCCCGGCAGGACACGGCGCGACGCGCCCAGCTGGCGTCCAAGGGCATCTCGCGTGTCGATGGTGACGTGCAGGAAGCGCGGCAGAGGCTGCTGATGCAGCCCTGGTGGCTGGACTGGACGGCCGGGCTGTTCCCGGTGATCCTGATCGTCTTCCTGCTGCGCAGTTTTCTGTTCGAGCCATTCAAGATTCCTTCGGGCTCGATGATCCCGACGCTGCTGGTCGGCGACCTGATCCTGGTGAACAAGTTTCACTACGGCGTGCGCCTGCCCGTAATCAACAAGAAGATCATCGACAACAACGAAGTGCAGCGCGGCGACGTGATGGTCTTCCGCTACCCGGTGGACTCGCGCCAGGACTACATCAAGCGCGTGGTGGGCATCCCGGGCGACGAAGTCAGCTATGTCCAGCAGCAGCTGCGCATCAACGGCCAGCCGGTGCCCGTGAAGTCGCTGGGCGAGTTCTACGACGACGACAGCTTGCGCTACGCGCCGCAGTTCAGCGAGAAGCTGGGGGAGAAGGAGCACGGCATCCTGGTCGACCCGCGGCGCCCGGCCTACTTCGGGCCCGGGCCCAAGCAGTTTCCGTTTGCGGCCAATTGTCAATATTCGCCCGAGGGCATGGTGTGCAAGGTGCCGCCAGGCCATTACTTCGTGATGGGCGACAACCGCGACAATTCGCAGGACTCGCGCTTCTGGGGATTTGTGCCGGACGAGAACATCGTTGGCAAGGCATTCTTCGTCTGGATGAACTTCGGCAACCTGGGGCGCATTGGCGCCTTCAACTGAAGGGGCTCCTGGCCACACCATGACGCGTCCGATGACCGCTGCTCGCCACGCCTGGCGACACCCTGACCCGCGCCACAGGCAACGCGGCGTCACCTTGTTCGGCCTGCTGTTCTGGGCCATCTTCGTGGGCTTCTTCGCCTACGTGCTGATCCGCACCCTGCCCACGGTCAACGAGTACTTCACGGTGCAGCGTCTGGTCAACCAGGTGGCCGCCGCGCAGCCGGCCACGGTGGCCGAGGCACGCGCGTCATTCGACCGCCAGCGCGACATCGAGTACTCGATCAGTGCCATCAAGGGCGCCGACCTGGTGGTGACGAAAGAGAACGACAAGGTCGTGATCGCATTCGCCTACGACAAGGAAGTGCCTATCTGGGGCCCTGTGTACCTGCTGCTGAAGTACGAAGGGCGCTCGAAGTAGGCGCCGCCATGACGCCGCTGGAGCCCGTGCCCCCCGCCTGGCAGGCCCTGCAACAGCGCCTGGGCCACCGCTTCGCGCAACCCGCGCTGCTGGCACGTGCACTCACGCACCGCAGCTTCGGCGCCGGCCACAACGAGCGCCTGGAGTTTCTGGGCGATGCCGTGCTGGCGCTGGCGGTATCCACATTACTGTACGAACGTTTTGACGACAGTGACGAAGGCGACCTCACCCGTGTGCGGGCGCACCTGGTGCGCGAGGACACATTGCACCGCGTGGCCCTGGCCATCGGCCTGCCTGACGCATTGCGCCTGTCCGACGGCGAGGCCCGTGCCGGTGGTGCATTGCGGCCGTCGATCCTGGCCGACGCCCTGGAAGCCTTGCTCGGCGCGGTCTTCGTCGACGGTGGCTACGAGGCTGGCAGCGGTGTGGTGCGGCGCCTGTTCGGCGAGGTCATCCAGGCCACCGAGGCCGAGAGCTGGACCAAGGACGCCAAGACCGAGCTGCAGGAATGGCTGCAGGCGCGGCGCATCCCCGTGCCCGTGTACCGCATCGCGGCCACACGCGGCGAGAAGCACGCGCAGACCTTCGACGTCGAGTGCACCGTGCCCACATTGGCGGTGGCCGCACGTGGCGAGGGCCGTTCAAGGCGCACGGCAGAGCAGGAAGCCGCACGCCGACTGCTGGAGCAGCTGAAGGCCAGCGACCGGCCCGGCGGTCCGCTGCGGACCTGAGCGATCATCGGGGCATGCCTGTTGCCGACCCTCCTGACGCCGCATCGGCGTCGCCTGACGATGCCGCCGCGCCCATGACGGCACCCGTGACTGCGCCCGCGCACGCGCCCGAGGCCGCGCCCGTGACTGCACCCGTGACTGCACCCGTGACTGCGCCCGTGACTGCGCCCGACACCGCCCCGGTCACTACCCGCTGCGGCCTGGTAGCCATCGTCGGCCGCCCCAACGTCGGCAAGAGCACGCTGCTGAACGCCCTGGTGGGCCAGAAGATCAGCATCACCAGCAAGAAGGCACAGACCACGCGGCACCGCATCACTGGCATCCGCACCCTGGGCAGCGTCCAGTTCGTCTTCGTCGATACGCCGGGCTTCCAGACCAAACACGGCACGGCGCTGAACCGCACGCTCAACCGCACCGTGCTGGCTTCGCTGGCCGATGTGGACGTGGTGCTGTTCGTGGTCGAGGCCGGGCGCTTCGATCTCGCCGACGCCAAGGTGCTGGCGCTGCTGCAGGACGAAGGCGTGCGCGACAAGCCGGCCATCCTGGTGGCCAACAAGCTCGACGCGCTGGCGCGGCGGCAGGACGTGCTGCCGTGGCTGCGCGGCATGCAGGAACGTCATCCATTTGCCGAATTCGTGCCGATGTCGGCGAATAAGGCGGCCGATGTCGAGCGCCTGTTCGCCATCGTCGCGCCGCACCTGCCGCAGCAGGCCTGGATGCACGAGGCAGACGCGCTCACCGACCGCAGCGACCGCTTTCTGGCCAGCGAGATCGTGCGCGAAAAATTGTTCCGCCTGACCGGCGACGAACTGCCCTACACCAGCACGGTGGTGGTGGAGAAGTTCGAGGAAGAAGGCGGTCTGCGCCGGATCAGCGCCAGCATCGTCGTCGAACGCGACGGCCACAAGGGCATCGTCATCGGCGAGGGCGGGGCCACGCTCAAGCGCATCGGCACCGAGGCCCGCCACGAGCTGGAACACCTGCTGCAGGCCAAGGTGTTCCTGGAATTGTTCGTCAAGGTGCGCTCGGGCTGGGCCGACGATGAGAGCCATCTGCGCAGCTATGGCTACGAATAGCCGCCGGGCGCGGCCTTCTCGCCCATCGTGAGCCGGCCCGCGCGCAGTGCGGTCCCGCTGGCGGCCTATGTGCTGCACCGCTGGGACTGGAGCGAGACGAGCCTGATCGTCGAACTGTTCACGCGCACCCAGGGCCGTGTCGTCGTCGTGGCCAAGGGTGCGAAACGGCCGACCTCGCAGCTTCGTCCGGTGCTGCTGCCCTTCCAGCCGCTGACGGCGCTGCTGGGCAAGACCCCGGCCGACGATGCGGCCGAGATCCACACCTTGCGCAGCGCCGAATGGGCCGGCGGCGGGCCGCTGATGCCGGCATCGGCGCTGCTGTCGGGCTGCTATCTGAACGAGCTGCTGATGAAGCTGCTGGCGCGGCAGGACCCGCACCCGGGCCTGTACGACGCCTATGTCGACACCTTGCGGGCGCTGGCCCGAATCCCTGCCAGCAACGCGAGCCCTGCAAGCCCCGCTGGCCCTGGCGCCGGCCCCGGCACAGGCGCGGGCGAGGCGGTCGCGCTGCGCGCCTTCGAGTTGCGCCTGCTGCGCGAGACCGGCCTGCTGCCCGACCTGGCCAGCGTGGCCGCGGGTTCGTCCCTGCCGAAAGCCGATCTGCAATACGGACTGCACGCCGAGACCGGCCTGGTGCAGGCGCGCGCATCCGTCGCCCCGCTTGACGTCACCCCTGACACCACGCCAAACACCGCGCCAAACACCACGCTCAGCGGCGCCGCCTGGCTGTCACTGCAGGCCGCGCTGGACCACGGGGACCCCGCGGCCTTGCGTGCGGCCTGTGCGCCCGTGGTGACGGCGCTGCGCGGGCCGCTGCGGGCGCTGCTTCACTATCATCTGGGCCACTCTGCCTTGCGCACCCGGCAGGTCGGGCGCGACATGCAGCGCCTGCTCGACGTCGGCACCGCACCCAACCGCATCCCAGCTGCATGAACCCGCTCCTCGCCCCTGAATCCGGTGCCCGCGGCCGCCCTGTCGGCACCGCGCTGTCGGTCAACGTCAACAAGATCGCGCTGCTGCGCAACACGCGGCACCTGGGCATCCCCAGCGTGGTGAAGGCCGCGTCGCTGTGCCTGCAGGCCGGGGCGCATGGCATCACCGTGCACCCGCGGCCCGACGAGCGCCACATCCGCGCCCAGGATGTGCACGACATCGCCGCGCTGCTGCAAGACTGGCCCGATGCCGAACACAACATCGAAGGCAACCCCTTTCACAACCTGATGGGCTTCATCCGTGCCATCAGGCCGCAGCAGGCCACCTTCGTGCCCGACAGCGAGGGGCAGTTCACGTCGGACCATGGCTGGGACCTGCTGAGTGCCGTTTCGACCGACGGCGAGCGCTTGCGCCCGCTGATCGAAGAGTGCAACGCCCTGGGGGTGCGCGTCAGCCTGTTCATGGACCCGCTGCCCGAGGCGATGGCGGCCGCGCGCGCACTGGGTGCCGACCGGGTGGAGCTGTACACCGAGCCCTATGCGGCCGCGGTATCGGTGCCGCAGGACAAGGCCGAACAACTCGCCCGCTTCGCTGCCGCCGCCCGCGCCGCGCATGCGGCGGGCCTGGGCGTCAATGCCGGCCACGACCTGAACCAGGACAACCTCACCGACTTCCTGCGCGCCGTGCCTGGGGTGCTGGAGGTGTCGATCGGCCATGCCCTGGTTGCCGACGCGCTGGAGACGGGCCTGCCCGAGACCGTGCGCAGCTACCTGCGCTGCATTCGGTTGGCGACATGACTATTCACGGCAGTGGCAGCGAGCGCCGATGACGATCTTCGGCATCGGCACCGACATCTGCGATGTGCGCCGCATCACGGCCACCTTCGCGCGGCGGGGCGAACGCTTCGCCGAACGTGTGCTGGGCGTGGATGAACTGCGCGTCTTCCACGCCCGCCGGGCGCGGGTTGAGAGCCGCGGCCTGCGCTTCCTGGCCACGCGCTTCTCGGCCAAGGAGGCCTTCAGCAAGGCCATCGGCCTGGGCATCCGCAGCCCCATGCGCTGGCGCGACTGCGAGATCCTCAACCACGCCAGCGGCGCGCCCTACATTCGCCTGCACGGAGACCTGGCCACCTGGTGCGCCGCACGACGGCTGGATGCCTTCGTCAGCGTCTCCGACGAGTCGGACTACGCGGCCTCCTTCGTCGTGCTGCAGGTGCAGCCCCATCTGAACGCGGAGATCGCACCATGAGTCTGCATGCCCCCGTCGTGCTCGACATCGCCGGCACCACGCTGGCGGCCGCGGACCGGCGGCGCCTGAAGCATCCGCTGGTGGGCGGTCTGGTGCTGTTTGCGCGCAACTGGATCGAGCGCCAGCAGTTGACCGAGCTGTGCGCCGAGATCAAGTCACTGCGCCCCGACGTGCTGGTCTGCGTCGACCACGAGGGCGGTCGCGTGCAGCGCTTCCGCACCGACGGCTTCACGCACGTGGCGCCGATGCGCGCGCTGGGCGAACGCTGGATGCACGACCACCGCAGCGGCCCCGGCAGCGGCGCGATGGCGGCCTGCGCCGAGGCCACGGCGGCCGGCTTCGTGCTGGCGTCCGAGCTGCGGGCCTGCGGTGTCGACCTCAGCTTCACGCCCGTGCTCGACCTGGACCACGGCCCCAGCGGCGTCATCGGCGACCGCGCCTTCCACCGCGACCCGCGCGTGGTCACCTTGCTGGCGCAGAGCCTGATGCTGGGCCTGTTGCAGGCCGGCATGGCGCATTGCGGCAAGCACTTCCCGGGGCATGGCTTCGTCGCCGCCGACAGCCATGTCGATGTGCCGCTGGACCGGCGTTCGCTGAAGGCCATCCTGGCCGACGATGCGCGGCCCTACGAATGGCTGAGCGGCACCCTGATGGCGGTGATGCCGGCGCATGTGATCTACCCCAAGGTGGACCCGCGGCCGGCGGGCTTCTCCACCCGCTGGTTGCAGCACATCCTGCGCGACCAGCTGGGCTTCACTGGCGCCATCTTCAGCGACGACCTGAGCATGGCCGGCGCACGCCAGATCGACGGCGCCACGCTGAGCTACGGCGACGCTGCGGCGGTGGCGCTGAGTGCCGGTTGCGACCTGGTGCTGCTGTGCAACCAGAGCCTGGACGGCGGGGCCGCCGTCGACATGCTGCTGGAAGACCTGCAGCAGTCGGCCGCGCGCGGCCTGTGGCGGGCCGACGCGGACAGCGAGCACCGGCGCCTGGCACTGCTGCCGCAGAGCCTGCCGTTGCCCTGGGACGAACTGATGCGCGACCCGCGTTATCAGCAGGCGCTGGAGCGGCTGCCCTGAAGTGTCAGCCCTGAAGTGTCAGCCCTGAAGCCTCAGCGCTGAAGCCAGGGCTGCGCGGGGCTGCCGACCCCGTGCCCGCTCAGCCGCTCAGGCACCCGCCTGCTCGAAGGGCAGCTTCAGCTGCGACAGGTCCTTCTTCGTTTCCACCAGTACCAGCGGGCCTTCGTCGATGCTCACCGGCGGCTTCGGCTCGCGCGGCACCCGCGCAGGCCGAGCCTCGGCCGCCATCGCGGCTTGCACGGCGCTCACCTTGTCGGCGTCCGAGCCCACCCACTCCAGGCCGGCGTCGCGGGCCACGGCCTGCAGTTCGTCGGCAGGCAGGGCGTAAGGCGCGATCTGGATCGGCTCGGCGGCCTGCGGGGGTTGCGGGGGTTGCGGTGCCTGCGAGGCGCTCGGCGCCGGTGCGGTCTCGGCCGTCGTTGCGGTTGCGCCTTCGTCTGCCTCTGCATCTGCATCTGCATCTGCATCTGCGTTCGCGGTCAGGGGCAGCGCCGGCAGGGCCTCGGCGGCGCTGGCGACCGCGGCGGGCGCCTCGGCTGCCTCTGCTGACTTGCCCCCACTGCTTTCGCCGAATTCGCTGTCGGCCTGGGCCTCGGCCCCGGCCTCGACCTCTCGGCGGGGGCCACGGCCCCGTCCGCGACGGCGGCCGCCTTCACGTTCAGCCTCCGGGCGATCGCTGCTCTCGCCCTCGACCGCCGGCGTGCCGGCTGCAGCGGCGGGTCGCTCGCCACTCTCGGCCGGTGCCGGCACGGTGTCGGCTCCGGCTTCGCCGTTCAGGCTGTCATCGGCTTCGGGCTGCACCTCGCCGTTGGCGTCGAGCGCACGGCCCTCGCCACGGTCGCGGCCACCGCGGCGACGGCGTCGCCGACCGCCATCACGTTCACTGGTGCTGACATCGACGGGCTGGCCCTGCGAATCGACGAAGGCCGGCGCGGCGGCCTCGCCCTCCACCATGGCCTGCGGCGCGGCCTGTGATGCGGCCTGCGGTGCGGCTTCAGTGCGCTCCGGTCGCGGCGGGCGCTCGGCGCGCTCGGGCCTGTCGCCGCGCTCACCACGGTCTGCGCGTTCACCACGTTCACCACGTCCGCCCCTACCGCGGCCGTCGGCACGCGGTGCGCGGTCTTCGCCGCCCTCGGCGGCAGGCACGGTGGCCGAGGCCGACAGCGGCAGCGCCTCGGCGCCTGGTGCTGCGTCGCGACGCGGACGGCCGTCACGGCCACCTTCACGTCCTTCTCGGCCCGGCTGAGCGGCCTGACCCTCGCGACCCCCGCGAGGGCCGCGATCGGCGCCGCCGCGCTCACCGCCGCGTTCACCGCCGCGCTCATTTCCACGCTCATTTCCACGCTCATTTCCACGCTCACTTCCACGCTCACTTCCACGCTCACCGCGGGCGCCGCGCTCACCGCGATCTCCACGGCGACCCTCGCCGCCACGGGCACCACGTTCGCCGCGGCCCGTGCCCGGCGTGGCCGGTGCCACGGGCGCCGCCACGCCAGGCATGGCGGCGGTGGCCGACGGCTTCGCTGCCGGCGCCGGTGCCGGTGCGCCGCCGAAGAGACTCTTGACCCAGCCGAAGAAGCCGCTGCCAGCCGGTGCGGCCGCCGCGGGCGCACTGAAAGGCGCACGCACAGGCGCAGGTGCAGCCACCGGCGCCGGACGGGCCACAGGGGCAGGTGCAGGCGCAGGCGCAGGGGCGGGCGGCGCCGGCTGGTCCGGCAGCACACCCTTGATGACGGGTTCCTGCCGGGCCTTTGCCTTGTCGCCGGCATCGCGACGGCGCGTGAAGCCGACCTCGTCGTCCGGCTCCTCGATCATCGTGTAGCTGGCTTGCAGGCCTTCCAGCCGCGGGTCGTCGTGGCGCAAGCGTTCGAGCCGGTAATTGGGCGTCTCCAGGTGCTTGTTCGGCACCAGGATGACGGTCACGCGCTGCTTCAGCTCGATCTTCGTGATCTCGGTGCGCTTCTCGTTCAGCAGGAAGCTCGTCACCTCCACCGGCACCTGCACGTGCACGGCGGCGGTGTTCTCCTTCATCGACTCTTCCTGCACCATGCGCAGGATCTGCAGCGCGCTGCTTTCCGTGTCGCGGATGTGGCCGGTGCCGTTGCAGCGCGGGCAGGTGATGTGGCTGCCTTCGCTCAGCGCCGGGCGCAGGCGCTGACGGGACAACTCGAGCAGGCCGAACTTGCTGATCGCCGACAGCTGCACCCGCGCGCGGTCGAAGCGCAGCGCGTCGCGCAGCCGAGTCTCGACCTCGCGCCGGTTTTTGCTTTCTTCCATGTCGATGTAGTCGACGACGATCAGCCCGCCCAGGTCGCGCAGCCGCATCTGGCGCGCAATCTCGTCAGATGCCTCCAGGTTGGTGCGCGTTGCCGTCTCTTCGATGTCGCTGCCGCGCGTGGCGCGGGCCGAGTTGACGTCCACCGACACCAGCGCTTCGGTGTGGTCGATGACGATGGCGCCGCCCGAGGGCAGGTTGACCGTGCGGCTGAAGGCGGTCTCGATCTGGTGCTCGATCTGAAAGCGCGAAAACAGCGGCGCGTCGTCGCGGTAGCGCTTCACCCGCGATGCCGTCTCCGGCATCACGTGGTTCATGAACTGCTGCGCCTGCTCGAAGATGTCGTCGGTATCGATCAGGATCTCGCCGATATCCGCGGTGAAATAGTCGCGAATGGCGCGGATGACGAGGCTGCTCTCCTGGTAGATCAGGAACGCGCCCTTGCCCACCTTGGCGGCGCCGTCGATCGCCTCCCACAGCTTGAGCATGTAGTTCAGGTCCCACTGCAATTCGGCCGCAGTGCGGCCGATGCCGGCAGTGCGGGCGATCAGGCTCATGCCCTTGGGGTACTCGAGCTGGTCGAGGTTTTCCTTCAGCTCTTCGCGCTGCTCGCCCTCGATGCGGCGCGAGACACCGCCGCCGCGCGGGTTGTTCGGCATCAGCACCAGATAGCGCCCGGCCAGGCTGACGAAGGTGGTCAGCGCCGCGCCCTTGTTGCCGCGCTCTTCCTTTTCGACCTGCACCAGCAGCTGGTCGCCTTCCTTGACGACGTCCTGGATGCGTGCGTTCTTTGCATCCACGCCTTCACGGAAGAAGTTGCGGCTTATTTCCTTGAACGGCAGGAAACCATGCCTATCTTCGCCGTACTCGACGAAGCAGGCCTCGAGCGAGGGCTCGACGCGGGTAATGACGGCCTTGTAGATGTTGCCCTTGCGCTGTT
>JBBSCX010000073.1:0-12238 GCA_038249905.1 Burkholderiales bacterium | reverse complement strand
GTCAGGGTCGAAGGCATCGAGCGCCCGGTGCGCCGCGTGCTGCGGCTGGCCGAGCGCACCATCAGCGCCAGTGGCCAGCACCTGATCGTGCCCGAGTACGAACTTGACGGCTGGACGAGCACGCTGCCGCAGCGCATTGGCGCACAGCAGATCATCGATTTGTACGCCGACCATGGCACGCACGAACAGTTCCACGCGGAGTTCAAGACCGGCCTGGATCTGACGCGGCTGCCATCGGGCAAGTTCGAGACCAACGCGCTGGTGTGCCAGCTGGCGGCACTGGCTATGAACATCCTGCGCCTGATGGGCCAGCGGGGCTTGCTCGGGCCGGACGCACCGGTGCGCCACAGTGCCAAGCGCCGGCGCATCAAGACCGTGGTGCAGGAGTTGATCTACCGAGCGGGCAGGCTGATCGACAGCGTACGCAAGCTGATCCTGGGCTTGGGTGCCAACGACAGAGCGGCCAAGGTCTTCATGCAGATGCATCTGGAGCTTGCCGGCGCGACGTAGCGCCAGAGCAGAGCACGAAACGAAGTCACGGATTCCAAAAATCGCACTTCGCGACGGTCGCGGCGTGGCCGCATGCCTGCCAAACCGATAGGGCAACGGCACTGCCAGCGTCAAACCGGCGGGCAACGCCATTGCCGGCGGGCATTTGTGCAATGGCCGCACCGTTACGTCCTCCGTTACGCCGGAAATGGCGCCCAACAGGTAGTTGCGCCCAGCGAGGTCACGGATCCAGGGAAGTGCCTGAGCCCGCTGGCCTGCCACTGGCCGCGCTGGCACTGGTGGCCGCGTTGGTGGCCCGTCGCCGCGCCTGAACGCGCGCCGTTTCAGGACGGCTGCCGCCAGGCGATGACGGCAGCGACGGCGATGCCGACGAAAAGCGCCAGGCTCCAGAATTCGTAGGGCAGGCTGAACAGATCGACCTTTGCATCTGCGCACGAGGCCCAGGCGACAAATACGTCGGGCCAGGCTTGGTCCAGCCCGGTGGCGCCGACGATTCGATCGGCCAGCGTCAGATGGCACGCGGCGGCGTTGGCGGCAACAAAGTGCTGCCACAGCGCCGCGGCGGCACCGGCCAGGGCCAGCAGTCCGACACCACCCGCCGCCACCCGCCGCGCCATCGGGGCGCGCAGCGCCCAGCCACCCAGCGCGACGACGGCAATGACCAGAAACAACAGCCGCTGCAGCACGCACCAGGGGCAGGGCTGCATGTCGAAACGGTGCTGCGACACCAGCGCCGCAGCCACGGCGGCCAGGCACAGCAGGGCGATGGCCGGCAGCAGCCGGCCGGCACGCAGGGCAGGGGGCCGGGACAGGCGCAGCGAACGGATCACGCCAGTTCGGCGATCAGTTCGATCTCGACACAGGCGCCCATGGGCAGTTGTGCCACACCGAAGGCGCTGCGCGCGTGTGCGCCCACCGCTTCGCCGAACACCGACACCAGCAGCTGGCTGCAGCCGTTGGTGACCAGGTGCTGCTCGGTGTAGCTGGGGGTGCTGTTGACCAGGCTCAGCACCTTGACGATGCGCTGCACCTGACCCAGGTCGCCGCCCACCGCGGCCTGCAAGGTGCCCAGCAGGTCGATGGCGACGGCGCGTGCAGCTTCGATGCCTTCTTCGGTATCCACGTCGCGGCCGAGCTGGCCCACCCAGGGCTTGCCGTTGCGGCGCGCGATGTGACCGGAAATGAAGACCAGCTTGCCGCTGCGCACAAAGGGCACATAGGCCGCCGCCGGGGTGGCCAGGGCGGGCAGAGTCAGGCCGAGTTCGTGCAGGCGTTGTTCGATGGACATGGTGTGGACTGCGTGGAAAGTGAGGCGATGGATGCTACACAAGCCGCTCTTTGCAACCCGCTTTGCAACCCGCTTTGCAACCCGCCTGGCGGGCAGCTCGGCAGTGAGTTCGGCGGCCGGCCCGCTGCCGCGGCGCGCTGCCATACCCCCCGACGAGGGGCTGTCCGACGGCCATGTGGGGGACGCGCCGGCGCCGGCCCGTTCCTAGCATCCTGCCATGGGTGCATGGACGGTGGCCGCGGTGGCCTGGCTGGCAGGCGTGGCACTGCAACTGCAGCAGGCGCAGCTGTTGCCGGCAGGACGGGCGCTGGTGCTGCTGCTTGGCGGCGTACTGCTGGCGGCGCTGGCCGCCGCGCTGGCATGGATGTGGTCGCCTGCGCGGCGGGCCCAGGCGCTGTCCAGCTTGGGGGCAGCGCCAGGTCGGGCGCGAGCGGCTGTTGCCGCGCTGCTTGCCGTCGTGCCTGCTGCGCCTTCGGCCGCAATGCCTGCCGCAGTGCCTGCCCTGCTGCTGGCCCTGTCGGCCGCCACGCTGGGCTACGCCAGCACCGAACTGCGGGCCGCGACACGCCTGGCGCAGGCCTTGCCCGCAGCGCTGGAGGGGCGTGACTTGATCGTCACGGGGCTCGTGGCCAGCCTGCCGCGGCGCGGTGCCGACGGTCTGCGCTTCGAGTTCGAGGTCGAGTCGGCGACGTTGCTGGGGGCATCGGTGCATCTGCCGCCGCGCCTGTCGCTGGGCTGGTACCGCGGCTTCGGCGCCGATGCAGGTCTGGACCCGCAGGCGCACGGCCTGCGTGCCGGGCAGCGCTGGCGGCTGCCGGTGCGCCTGCGGCAGCCGCACGCAAGCCAGAACCCGCACGGCTTCGACCTCGAGCTGTGGCTGTTCGACCGCGGCCTGCGCGCCGGCGGACAGGTGCGCAGCAATGCGCGTGGCCACGTCACCGGCGGCGATGGGCCCCAGCTGCTGGTCGAAGCCGCCGGCGCGCCGGTGGAACGGGCCCGCGAGGCATTGCGCCAGCGCATCGGCCAGCGCGTGTCCGATACGGCCGTGGCGGGCGTGATGTCGGCGCTGCTGGTGGGCGACCAGGCGGCCATCGAACGGGCCGACTGGGATGTGTTTCGCATCACCGGGGTCGCGCATTTAATGAGCATCTCGGGCCTGCACGTGACCCTGTTCGCGTGGCTGGCGGCACGGCTGATCGGGCCGCTGTGGCGGCGCAGCCGGCGCCTGGCACTGGCCTGCCCGACGCCGCTGGCCGCGCGCTGGGGCGGGCTGGCCGCCGCGGCGGCCTACAGCGTGCTGGCCGGCTGGGGCGTGCCGGCGCAGCGCACGGTGTGGATGATCGCCAGCGTCGTCGTGCTGCGCAGCCTGGGTCTGCGCTGGCCGCTGCCGCTGGTGCTGCTGGCCGCCGCCTTGGTGGTCACCTTGGCCGACCCCTGGGCGCTGCTGCAGCCGGGCTTCTGGTTGTCCTTTGTCGCGGTGGCGCTGCTGGTGGCATCCGACCCGGTGCAGGGCGCGTCGCCACCCGGCCCGGCCGCCGCATTGCCGCACGCTCCACCTGACGGCCGGCAGAACACGCAGCAAAACGGGCAGCAGAACGGGCTGCAAGTTGCGCAGCCCGACACCCAGCCTGACACGCTCCCAGACCCTCTGCCAGACATGCTGCCAGACGGCCTGCGCGCCTGGCCCACGCGACTGCACGGCCTGGTGGGGGCGGGGCTGCGCACGCAGGCCATCGCCACGGTGGGCCTGGCGCCGCTGACGCTGCTGTTTTTCCACCAACTTTCGGTGGTGGGCTTTGTCGCCAATCTGGTGGCCATCCCGCTGGTGACCTTGCTGGTCGTGCCGCTGACGATGGTGGGCGCGCTGCTGCCCTGGGCCTGGGACGCCTCGGCGCTGTTGCTGGCCGGCCTGATGGCGGGGCTGCGCGCGCTGTCGGCGCCGGCCATGGCGGTGTGGCAGGCCGGCGCGGCGCCGCCCTGGGCGGTGGTGGCCGGGCTGCTGGCGGCGGTGGTGGCGGTGCTGCCCTGGCCCTGGCGCCTGCGGCTGTGGGCTGGGCCGCTGCTGCTGCCCCTGCTGTGGCCGCCGCTGGAACGCCCGGCCGAGGGCGGTTTCGAAGTCGTGGCCGCCGACGTCGGCCAGGGCACGGCCGTGCTGGTGCGCACGCGGCGCCACCTGCTGCTGTACGACGCCGGGCCGCAGTACGGCAGCCAGACCGACGCCGGCCAGCGGGTGCTGCTGCCGCTGCTGCGCGCACGCGCAGAACGGCGTGTGCACCACCTGGTGCTGAGTCACGGCGATGCCGATCACATCGGCGGCGCCGCGTCCTTGCTGGACGCGTGGCCGGTGGGCGCCGCCAGCAGTTCGCTCGGCCCGGCCCACCCGCTGCGCACGCGGCTGCCGCAGCACCGTGCCTGTGAAGCCGGTCAGCGCTGGGTCTGGGACGGCGTGACTTTCGAGGTCTTGCACCCGCCGGCTACCGACCACCAGCGTCCGCTGAAGACCAATGCGGTGAGCTGCGTGCTGCGGGTGGCCTCTGCCGACGGCCGTCGCAGCCTGCTGCTCACCGGCGACATCGAGGCCGCGCAGGAAGCCGCCCTGGTGCAGCGCCTGGGCGCGGGGCCGCAATCCGCGCTGGCCAGCACGGTGCTGCTGGTGCCGCACCACGGTAGCCGCACCTCGTCCACCGCCGCGTTCCTGGACGCGGTGGCGCCGCAGCTGGCCGTGGTGCAGGCCGCCTACCGCAGCCGCTTCGGTCATCCCGCACCCGACGTGGTGCAGCGCTACGAAGCCCGCGGCATCACCCTGCTGCGCAGCGACCGTTGCGGCGCCTGGACCTGGCCGGCCGGCGCCGCGCCGTCCATCGACGGCTGCCAGCGGCATGTATCGCGGCGTTACTGGCATCATCGAGCGGCCGAAGACACCAGCCCTTGAGCCTGTGCGCGCCGCCCGCGGCCCGCTGACGCCCAGCGGGCCCGGGTGGCCCGGAGCTTGCAACCCTTCATCGCGCCAGGCAGCGCAGTCCGCACCGCTGCCGGCCTGCAGACCCCGAACCGCCGCGCAGCCCCAGGAGCCCACCCCGTGTCCATCCACGTCGCGCTGAACCACGTCACCCACTACCGCTACGACCGCCTGGTGGCGCTGTCGCCGCAGGTGGTGCGGCTGCGCCCGGCGCCGCATTGCCGCACGCCCATCCTCAGCTACTCGCTGCGCGTCGAGCCCGCGGACCACTTCGTCAACTGGCAGCAGGACCCCTTCGCCAACCACCTGGCGCGGCTGGTGTTTCCCGAGCGCACGCGCGAATTCAAGGTCACGGTCGACCTCGTGGCCGAGATGTCGGTCTACAACCCCTTCGACTTCTTCCTCGAGCCCGAGGCCGAGAACTACCCCTTCGAATACGCACCAGACCTCGGCCACGACCTGCTGCCCTATCTGGCCAAGGACGAGCTGACACCACGCTTCAAGACCCTGCTGGACAGCATCCCGCGCGACAGCCTGCGCACCATCGACTTTCTGGTGGCGCTGAACCAGCGGCTGAAGAACGACATCGCCTACCTGATCCGCATGGAACCGGGGGTGCAGGCGCCCGAGGTGACGATCACCAACGCCAGCGGCTCGTGCCGCGACACCGGCTGGCTGCTGGTGCAGTTGCTGCGCCACCTGGGGCTGGCGGCACGCTTCGTGTCGGGCTACCTGATCCAGCTCAAGCCGGATGTCAAGGCGCTGGACGGCCCCAGCGGCGCCGAGAGCGACTTCACCGACCTGCACGCCTGGTGCGAGGTCTACCTGCCCGGCGCCGGTTGGGTCGGCCTGGACCCGACCAGCGGCCTGATGGCCGGCGAAGGCCACATCCCCGTGGCCTGCACGCCCGAGCCCAGCACGGCCGCGCCGGTGTCGGGGGCGGTCGACGAGAGCGAGGTCGAGTTCTCGCACCACATGCAGGTCACGCGCATCTACGAAAGCCCGCGCGTCACCCAGCCCTACACCGAGGCGCAGTGGACCGACATCCTGGCCCTGGGCCAGCAAGTCGACACCCAGCTGAAGGCCCAGGACGTGCGCCTGACGATGGGTGGCGAGCCCACCTTCGTGGCCGTCGACGACCGCGAGGCCGCGGAGTGGAATACCGACGCGCTGGGCCCCAGCAAGCGCGGCTTTGCCACCGAGCTGGTGCACCGGCTGCGCGAGAAGTACGGCCAGGGCGGTTTCTTGCACTTCGGCCAGGGCAAGTGGTATCCGGGCGAGCAGTTGCCGCGCTGGGCCCTGACCATCGCGTGGCGTGAAGACGGCCAGCCTTGCTGGAGCGACCCGTCGCTGTTTGCCGACGAGCGCGAGACCCACCACTACACCGCCGCCGACGCGCATGCCTTCACCACCGCGCTGGCACGGCGCCTGGGGCTCAGCCCGAACTTCGTGCAGCCGGGCTTCGAGGACACCTACTACTACCTGTGGCGCGAGCGCCGGCTGCCGGTCAACGTCGACCCATTCGATTCGCGGCTGGACGACGAGATGGAGCGCGCCCGGCTGCGGCGCGTCTTCACGCAGGGCCTGGACGCCGTCGTCGGCTATCTGCTGCCGCTGAAGCGCGTATGGCATCCGGGCAAAGGCGGGGAAGAGGCGCCGATCCATTGGTCCCCTGGGCCGGCCTGGGTCACCGGCCCCTGGTTCCTGCGCGACGACCGCCTGCTGCTGACCCCCGGCGATTCGCCGATGGGCTGGCGGCTGCCGCTCGATTCGCAGGCCTGGGCGAAGAAGAGTGAGCAGCCCTGGGCGCTGCCGCCGGACACCTTTGCGCCGCAGACCGCCCTGCCTTCGGCGGCGGCATTGCGCATGCAGAACATGCTGCGGAGCGGGCGCGACAAGGCGGCCGTGGGCGTGGCCGCTGCGCCCGCTGTTGCGGGCGCCTCCGGTGGAACCGATGGAACCGGTGCAAGCGGTGAGCACGGCAATGGCGGCCCCGGCATCAATCGCATGGGCACCGCCCACGACCCGGAGGTGCCGCACGCGCGCGACCCGCTGGCGCCGCCGGCTCGTTTCGAGTCGGCTGGCGAATTGACGCGGACCGCGCTGTGCGTGGAGGTGCGCGACCCGCAGCGCAGCAACGGCCCCAAGGCCGAGGTCAAGCAGGGTGGCAAGAGCGGCGTGATGTACCTCTTCATGCCGCCGCTGCGCTTTCTGGAGGACTACCTCGAACTGCTGGCCGCGATCGAGGCGACCTGCGTAGAGGAGGGCGTGAAGATCGTGCTCGAAGGCTACGGCCCGCCGCGCGACCCGCGGTTGAAGATCCTGCAGGTCACGCCCGACCCGGGGGTGATCGAGGTCAACATCCACCCCGCGTCGAGTTGGAAACAACTGGTCGACCACACCGAGTTCTTGTACGAAGCAGCGCACCAGACGCGCTTGTCGACCGAGAAGTTCATGGTCGACGGTCGCCACACCGGCACCGGGGGCGGCAACCACTTTGTGCTCGGCGGTGCGACGCCGGCCGACAGCCCCTTCCTGCGCCGGCCCGACCTGCTGGGCAGCCTGATCACGTATTGGCACAACCACCCCTCGCTGAGCTATCTGTTCAGCGGCATGTTCATCGGCCCCACCAGCCAGGCGCCGCGTTTCGACGAGGCGCGCCAGGATCAGACCTACGAGATCGAGATTGCGCTGGCCGAGATGGACCGCCTGGTGGCCCGGCACGGCGCAAGCCCTGGCGGGGAAGGGGCCCCGGCAGGCGCCGGGTCCGTGCCGCCCTGGGTGGTCGACCGGCTGCTGCGCAACCTGCTGATTGACGTCACCGGCAACACGCACCGCAGCGAGTTCTGCATCGACAAGCTCTACAGCCCCGACGGCCCCACCGGCCGCCTGGGCCTGCTGGAACTGCGCGCCTTCGAAATGCCGCCGCATGCCCGCATGAGCCTGGTGCAGCAGTTGCTGCTGCGTGCTTTGGTGGCCTGGTTCTGGCGCCAGCCGTACAAGGGCCACGGTGCCACGCGGCTGACGCGCTGGGGCACGGGCCTGCACGACCGCTTCATGCTGCCCAGTTTCGTGCAGCAGGACTTCGAGGACGTGATTGCCGATTTGCAGGGCGCCGGCTTCGACTTCGACGCCGGCTGGTTTGCGCCGCATTTCGAGTTCCGCTTCCCGCTCGTTGGCGAGGTCACGACCGCCGGCCTGGCATTGACGCTGCGCACCGCCCTCGAACCCTGGCATGTGATGGGCGAAGAGGGCTCGACCGGCGGCACCGTGCGCTATGTCGATTCGTCGCTGGAAAGGCTGGAATTGAAGGTGACGGGCATGAACGGCAACCGCCACATCGTCACCGTCAACGGCCGCGCGCTGCCGCTGCAACCCACCGGGCGCGTGGGCGAATTTGTCTGCGGTGTGCGTTACCGCGCCTGGGCGCCGCCCTCGGCGTTGCACCCCAGCATCCCGTCGCACGCCCCGCTGACCATCGACGTGGTCGACAGCTGGCTGGGCCGCAGCCTGGGCGGGTGCCGGTACCACGTGGCGCACCCGGGCGGGCGCAACTACGAGGACTTTCCGGTCAATTCCTACACGGCCGAGAGCCGCCGCCTGGCGCGGTTCTTCCGCTATGGTCACACGCCAGGGAAGATGCACGTGCAGCCCGCCACGCCCAGCCTGGAGCACCCGTTCACGCTCGACCTGCGGCGGCCTTGAAGCCCTGAGTTCACCCGTCGCCCACCCGTCCGTTTCCGCCCGCCCACGTGCCGCAAAGCCAATCCCAGGGGACTCTGCAGGGGTCGCTGCCGTTTGGCCGCGAGTTCGGCAGCGAATTTGGCCGCGAGCTCGGCAGCGGGTTGGGCAGTGGTTCTGACGGTGGCACCGCGGCGGGCCCCGGCGCCGGTGCCGATGCGTCGGCCCTGGCCGACACCCTGAGCCGGCGCGCGCTGCCGGCCGAGGCGGGCGTGTGGGACGAACTGCGCGGCCCCGGCAGCGACAGCCTGCGCCCGGTGTGGCAGGACTTTGCGGCCGCGCTGCCGGTGCCTCACGACGCGTACCACCTGGACGACGTCGGCGCCGACCTCGACCGCCGCGTGCAGCAGGTGGCGCAGCAATTGCGCCGCGACGGCGTCACCCACAACGTCTTCGGCCCGCAGGGTGTGGCAGCCCGGCCCTGGAGTCTGGAACTGCTGCCGCTGCTGATCGAAGCCGCCGACTGGGCCACGATCGAGGCCGGCGTCATCCAGCGCGCCGAACTGCTGCAGCGCATGCTGGCCGACCTGTACGGCCCCGGGCCGGGCCGGCAACGCCTGTTGCACGAAGGCCTGCTGCCGCCGGCGCTGCTGCTGCGCCATCCCGGCTATCTGCGGCCCATGCAGGGCGTGCGCCCGGCGGGCGGGCTGGCACTGCACATCGTCGCCTTCGACATCGCGCGTGGCCCAGAGGGGCGCTGGTGGGTGGTGGCCCAGCGCACCCAGGGCCCATCGGGCCTGGGCTATGTGATGCACAACCGGCTGGTGGTGTCGCGCCAGTTTCCCGACGCCTTCCGCGAACTGCGGGTGCAGCACATCGCCAGCAGCTACCGCCGCATGCTCGACACCGTCGACGCGATGGCGCGCGATGTGGCCGGCGGCGCCACGCCGCGCATCGCGCTGCTGACCCCCGGGCCCTACAGCGAGACCTATTTCGAGCACGCCTACCTGGCGCGTTACCTCGGCCTGCCGTTGGTCGAAGGCGGCGACCTGACGGTGCGTGACGACCACCTGTACCTGAAGACCGTAGAAGGCCTGGAGCCCGTGCACGGCCTGCTGCGCCGCCTGGACGACGACTTCTGCGACCCACTGGAGCTGCGCCCCGACAGCGTGGTGGGTGTGCCCGGGCTGCTGCAGGCCGCGCGCGCAGGCACGGTGGTGATGGCCAATGCCCTGGGCAGCGCGTTCCTCGAGTCGCCCGCGGTGCAGGGTTTTCTGCCGGCCATCTCGCAACGCCTGATGGGTGACAAGCTCCAGTTGCCGTCGCTGCCGACCTGGTGGTGCGGCGAGGCGGCGGCCTGGGACGACGTCAAGGACGAGCTGGCCGACAAGTTCGTGCGCAGCACCTTCCCGCGCGACAACCGCACCTCGCAGCTGAACTCGGCCACGCGCAGCGGACTGCGCGCCGACGTCGAGTCCGACCCCGACGCGTGGACGGCGCAGGGCCGGATCCGCTTCTCGCGCGCCCCGATCTGGAGCGCCGGCATGGTCACGCCGCGCCCCGCCATGGTGCGTGTCTATGCCATCGCCGACGGCGACGGCCGCTGGCACGTGCTGCCCGGTGGCATGACCCGCGTAGCAAGGCGCGAGGACAGCAGCGTCAGCATGCAGCGCGGTGGCTCGAGCCTCGACACCTGGGTATTGACCGACGGCCCGGTCGACACCTTCAGCATGTTGCCGCCGCCATTGCGCGTGGACGCCATCGCTGCGCGCCGCGGCCCTGTCAGCAGCCGCACCGGCGAAAATCTGTTCTGGCTCGGCCGTTACACCGAACGCACCGAGCAAAGTGTGGCCCTGGCCCGTGCGACGCTGTTGCTGATCGACGCCGACACCGATGCCACCGAGCCGGTGCAGCGCGCGCTGTCGCTGTTGGCCGTGCGCACGGGGCTGGCGCCGGCGGGCGTGCCCAGCCTGGTGCAGGCGCCGCACCTGTTCGAACGAGCGCTGCTGGCCGCCCTGGGCGACATCAAGGGAGGCGGCGGCGCCACCAGCGTGGCCTACAACCTGGCCGCGCTGGCGCGCGCGTCGCAGGCCCTGCGCGAGCGCATGTCGTCCGAGCAGTGGGGCCTGATCCGCGGCCTGGGCGAGCAGTTCGCGGCCGCACTGAGCCCGTCACCGCCGCTTGGCGCCGTGGGTGGGGGCCGCGACGAGCGCGCCGACTTTCGGGATGGCCCACCGGATGGCCCACCGGATGACCCACCGCATGGCCCACCGCCGCTGTCGCGCGTATTGCCGGCGCTGGACCGGCTGGCGCTGGGGCTGGCGGCCGTCACCGGGGCGCAGACCGACCGCATGGCGCGCGACCACGGTTGGCGGCTGCTGACCGTGGGACGGCTGCTCGAGCGCTTGATCGGGCTGACGACGCAGCTGGGCACCTTTCTTGAAGTGCGGGCGCTGGACAGCGCCGCCGGCATCGAACTGCTGCTCGAACTGTTCGACAGCGCCATCACTTTTCGCGCCCGCTATCAGCGCCATGAAGACCTGCTGGCGCTGCCCGAACTGCTGGTGCTGGACCCCACCAATCCGCGCAGCCTGGCGGGGGTGCTGCGCCGGCTGCGCACCGAGATCAGCAAGCTGCCAGGCACGCCGGCATCGCTGCAGGACTTTCTCGGCCTGCTGCCGGCGCAGGGCGCGGGGCTGACGCTGGACGAACTGCGCGATGCCGACGACGCCGGCATCGCTGCCTGCCTCAGCGCCCTGTGTGATCGCCTGGATGACGCCGGCAAAAAACTGGCCGATGCCGTCGGTGAACGCTACTTCACGCCCGCGGCGGGTGCCGACCAGCGGGTGTGAGCGGGCATGTGTCGAACCGGTCCGAACATTCGCACGTGGACATGAGTCATCTGGCCACGGACCACAGCGCCCCGCAGGCCACGGCCACGGCCACGGCTGCGGCTACGGCTACGGCTACGGCGCCGGTGGAGCCGCTGGTGCCGGCGATGCCAGCGGCGTCCGACGGCAGCGTGACGCTCGAAGTCGTTCACGACACCCACTACCGCTATCGCACTGCGGTCTCGCTGGCGCACCACCTGGCGCACCTGCAGCCGCTGGACGACGCGCACCAGCAGCTGCAGGCCTTTGCGCTGCAGGTGTCACCCAACCTGGGCACGCCGCGCCGCAGCCAGGACGCCTACGGCAATGCGCAGCACCACATCAGCCTGGCGCGCGCGCACACCTCGCTCACCGTGCGCGCCGCCAGCCGCGTGACGGTATGGCCGCGCTTCGGCGCCCTGCAGCCCGAGGCCGGACCGGCCTGGGACATGCTGGCGCGGCAGCTGCGTTATGTCGCCGGCAACGGCTTCCAGCCGGCGGTCGAATTCGCCTTGCCTTCGCCCTATGTGCCGCGCCTGGCGGCGCTGCGGGCCTGGGCCGATGCCGACTTCAGCCCCGGCCGCCCGGTGGCGGCCGCCGCCATCGCGCTGATGCACCGCCTCTACGCCGAGTTCCGCTACGAGAGCTGCAGCACCGACATCGACACGCCCTTGGCCCAGGCCTTCGCGCAGCGGCGCGGGGTGTGCCAGGACTTCGCCCATGTGCTGGCCGGCGCGTTGCGCATGCTGGGCCTGCCGGCAAGGTATGTCAGCGGCTACCTGCTGACCCACGCGCCCAACAGCCCACCCCCCAGCGCACCCGATGACTCACCTGACGGCGCCCCTGAAGAAGCGACGATGGTCGGCGCCGACGCCTCGCATGCGTGGGTGCAGGTCTGGTGCCCGAGCACGCCGGGCGTGCCCGCCGAAG